>NZ_JBEYFB010000011.1:164101-209570 GCF_040634135.1 Streptomyces sp. NPDC007164 | reverse complement strand
GCGCGCGCTGGGGGGGGGGGGGGGGCGGGGGGGGGCCCGCGGGGGGGGCCCCCCCCCCCCCCGCCGGGTCGTGCGGGGTCAGTGCACATCCCTGCGCATCGGCACCAGGACCGCGACGAACGCCGCGACCAGCGCGTACCCGGCGAGCAGCAGTGCGCCGCCGACGGGGGAGAGCAGCGGCACCGGGCCGGTCGCCAGTTCGGCGGCCATCGTGTCCGCCAGATAGCTGAAGCCGGTCAGGGACGCCGTGGCGCCGCCGGGCAGCAGCGGGTAGAGCAGCTTGACGCCCGGGATCAGCATCAGCAGGTACTCGCCCGCGTACAGATAGCCGATGACGACGGCCAGCGCCGCGACCTGATGCCGGATCAGCGCCCCGGCGGCCACGCCCAGCAGGGTGTACACCGCCATCGCCACCGCCGGCCGGACGAGCAGTCCCAGCACCTCGCCGGTGGCCATGCCCGGCGTCACCCCGCGCGCCGCCACACCCCCGAAGAAGGCCGCCGCCGCGGTACCGGTGAGCACCAGCCCGTACAGCAGACCGGCGACGCCGTACGCGACGAGCTTGGCGGTCAGTACCTGGCGGCGCCGCGGGGCGTACAGAAAGGTGTACGTGGCGGTGCGGTGGCGGTACTCCGACGTCATCGCCAGGGTGCCGAGCGCGGCCGGCAGGAACACCGTGAAGCTCAGCATCCCGAGTACGGAGCGGACGCCGGCCTCGGTGTCCAGGCCGGGCGCCGGCGGATCGAAGTTCTCCGGGCCGACCAGCGTCATCGCCCCCACCATGCCGCCGCCGAGGACCACGGCGGCGAGGAGCGCCCACATCGGGAGGCGGGTGGCGGCCAGCCGCCGGAACTCCGCCTTGATCAGTGCGCTCATCGCCGTGCCGCCTTCTCGTCCGTCGCTGCCTGGGGCCGGTCGTGACCGCTGGTTCCGTCGGCACCTGCTGCCTGGGGCCGGTTGTGGTTGCTGGCTCCGTTGTCCGTCGCTGCCTGCGGCCGGTCGTGGCCGCCCGCTCCGTCGTCCCCCGCCAGCCGGAGGAAGAGCTGCTCCAGGCCGGCCTCGGTGGTCAGCCCGTGGACCCGCAGCCGCGCGGCTGCGGCCAGATCGGCGACGGCGCGGTCCGCCATCCCGTACACGCGCAGGCTGCCGTCCGCCATGAGGTCCACCCGGTCGGCCGCCCCGTCCCGAGCGGTGCCGCGCAGCAGCGCGGCGCGCAGCTCCGCCGCGTCCGGGGAGCGGACCAGCACCGTGCCCGGAGACGTCCGCTCGATCTCCGCCAGGGGTCCGGCCGCCACCAGCCGGCCCTTGCGGATCACGACGACGTCCTCGACGATCTGCTGCACCTCGCTCAGCACATGACTGGAGATCAGCACGGTGCGCCCCTCGGCGGCCAGTCCGCGCAGCAGGGCGCGCAGCCAGGCGATGCCTTCCGGGTCGAGCCCGTTGCCCGGTTCGTCCAGCAGCAGTACGCGCGGGTCGCCGAGCAGCGCGGTGGCGAGCGAGAGCCGTTGCCGCATGCCTGTGGAGAAGGTGCGGGTCGGGCGGTCCGCCGCCTCGGCGAGTCCCAGCCGGGTCAGCAACCGGTCGACCCGGTCGGCCGGATGGCCGCCCATGGTGCGGTAGATGTGAAGGTGGTCCCGTGCCGAATGGCCGGGGTGGACCGCGGAGGCGTCGAGCACGGCGCCCACGGTGGCGGAGGGCCGGGGCAGGTCCGCGTACCGCCTGCCGCCGATGGTGGCGGTGCCGGAGGTGGGGGCCACCAGGCCGAGGATCATCCGCATCGTCGTGCTCTTGCCCGCGCCGTTGGGGCCGAGGAAGCCCGTCACGACGCCCGGCCGCACGGTGAAGCTCAGGTCATCGACGGCCCGGACCGCTCCGTAACGCTTGGTCAGCCCGCTGACCTCTATGTGCGGGCCCTGCGGCCGTCCGCTCATCGGTGGCTCCCCACCCGCTGCTCGATCAGCCGTGCGGCCTGCCGCGCATCGTCGAGCGAGAGGACCAGCTCGTCGAAGTCGCCACCGGCGGCGGCGCGGTCCAGCTCCACGCGCAGTCCCGGCCTGCCCCGGTAGGCGGCCACGAGCTGACGAGGGCCGACGACCAGTCCCCAGACGCCGATCTTGGCGATTCCGGAGGCGTGCAGGCCCTTGCGGGTGCCGTGGGCGGCGCGCAGGGGAGCGTCGACGACGGTCACCCGGCGGACCGCGGCGAGCGGGACGGTCAGGGAGCCGCGCCGGGTCCAGGTGCGCTCGCGGCCGCTGAACTCGATGGTGAGGCCGGTGTCGGAGACGTTCATCAGTGCCATGGGGATTCCCCCTCCTTTTGGGGCCCGGTGGGGGCCCCTGGGCAATTGCGCGCTGACGCCGCGCTTGCCGCGTTGCCGTGAGCATCTGTTCTATTAGATGTATAGCAGATAGGATCGGGGTGTGTACCTAGTGCTCGACCTCGACAGCGAGGTGCCGATCTATCAGCAGATCCGGGACCGGGTGGTGGAAGCCATCGCGGAAGGCGCGCTGGCGCCCGGTGCCGGACTCCCGTCCACCAGGCAGCTGGCCGTCGATCTGGCGATCAACTTCCACACCGTCAACAAGGCCTATGACCTGCTACGACGCGAAGGGATCATCCGCATCAACCGCAAGAGCGGCGCGGCGGTCCGGTCCGACGTCAAGCAGCCGTCGGACGAACTGCGGGCCGGTGTCGACTGGGAGGCGCGCATGCGCACCCTCCTGGCCGAGCTGGACGTCCGCGGGATCCCGAGACAGGAGGTGACGCGCCATGTCGGGACGGTCCTGGACGGCTTCCCCGGGCGACCGGACGAGACACCATGACCCGTGGGACCGCCGCGAGCTACGGCTCTCGGAACACGGATCCGAAAATTCGCGCCATGTACCGGCGCGACGTCCCGCCCCGCCGGGATCAGTGACAAGAACGGACAGGTGAACACCTTGCTGGTCGACGCAGCTCTCAACTTCGGCATGCTCGCGGTGCTGAGCGCCGTCCTGTACGCCGCCCCCAGCCCGCTCCTCAACCCCTCCGCCGTCCCCTTCGGCGTACGCGTACCGCCGGACAGGGCGCGAGCCGCCGCCGTCGAGGAGCAGCGCCACCAGTACCGCGGCACGCTCCTCGTCGCCGCGGTCGTCGTCACCGTGCTCGCCTCGGCGCTCGGCGCGGCCCTCGGTACCCTCACCGCCGGAGCCGCCGGCTCCCTGCTGCTCTGCGCCCTCGCCGCCGCGCTGTGGGTGCGGGCACATCGCGGCATAGCCCGTGCGAAGGCGGCCGGCGGCTGGTACGAACACACCCGGCAGGGCGCCGTCATGGACACCTCGCTGCGCACCGACCCGGTCCGCTTCCCCTGGTACTGGACCGTCCCCGCGCTCGTAGTGATCGCCGTCAGCACCGCCGCGGGCGTCATCGTCTACCCCGGGCTGCCCGACCGCATCTCCATGCCCCGGCGCTCGGCCGGCGGCACCGTCTACGAGTCGTACCCCACCACTGTGTGGACGGCCTTCGGCCTCGTCCTGTGCCAGGTGCTCCTCACCCTCGTCGTGGCCGCCGTGGTCGCCGGACTGCTGCGCGCCCGCGCCGACCTCGACGTGGCACGCCCCGCGGCCGGCGCCGCACGGTACCGCCGCTACCTCGTCTTCACGGCCCGCTCCATGATGGGCATCGCCGCACTGCTGAACCTCATGCTGCTCGGGCTGTCCGCGCTGATGTGGAGCGACACCCGCTCCAAGCCCATGACCTGGGCCGTCACCGGCGTGCCGCTCGTCGCGGTGCTCGCCCTGGTCGCCTGCCTCGTCCTGCGTGTCGGGCCCGCGGGGAGCCGGCTGCCCGACTCCGCGGACGAGGCGGACACCGGACTCGTACCACGCGACGACGACCGCTTCTGGCGCGGCGCCGGCACCGTCTACGTCAATGCCGACGACCCGGCGGTCCTGGTGCCCAAACGGGTCGGCATCGGCTGGACGGTCAACCTCGGCAACCCGCGAGTCCTCGTCGCCACGGCATCGCTTTTCGCCGTCGCGGCGGGAGCGGCCGGCGTGCGGGCCGTGCTGTGACGCGGTGTTCCGCGCCGGGGGCGACGCCGGTCGTCAGCCCTCGTCCTCGGCGCTCTCCGGCTTCAGCAGCGGATGGGCGACCCCCGGGAACACCCGGGCCCGCACCACCGGCTCCGCGGATCCGCCCTGGATCACCGTCTCGGCGACACCCCACGGCCGTCCGGGCAGCACCACGGTCAGGATGTACGAGGACGCACAGCCCAGGCAGTCGTAGCGGTCGGCCCAGGTCTCCACGTCCGTGACGCTGCCGGGGTAGCGCGCCACGTGCCGGTGCAGCGCGTGGCAGCGTTCGCACCGCTCGCCGGGCTCGCAGGTGCCGCCGCAGGGGCACGGGACATCGAGGGTGTCCGCGGGGCGCCAGCGCTGGGTGAGGACGGCCTCACGCGTGGCGCCCATGTCCTTCATGGCCTTCAGATTGCGGGCCGCGACGTTGTACGACTCGCCCGTCGCGGCCATCCGGTCCCGGATGACGTCCTTGCGTCCGCGGTTCGTCGTCATCTGTTCCTCCTGGGGGTGTCACGCAGCCCGCCGGGAGCGCACGAGATCGATATGTCACACGGTACCGGTCACCTTGGACGGGCCACGACTTCCGTCTCCCGTCCGGGAAGGCCGAGGCGGCCTCTCATGACCGCCGGACCCGTGCCGCCAGCCTGTTGCCGAGCCGCCTGCGGAAGCCGTCCGGCCGGTTCCACGCCCGGAACGCCTCCGCCGTACGGCTGCTTCCCGCCCGCTCGGCCGCCTCCTCCACCGCCGTCACCTCGCCGGCGGACAGGCCGCGCACCACCGGACGCAGCACCTCCTCCAGCAGCGCCGCCCTGGTCTCGCTCCAGGCACGGCCCGCGTGCGGGTGGGAGCTCCAGACGGTGAAGCAGTCCGCGACATAGGCAGGGTCGGAGCGCAGCCGGGCGAGCACCGCGTCCCGGCGGGCGGCGCTGCCGTAGGCCGCGATGAGGTCCGGGTCGTCGCAGTGGACGAACGCGTACAGCTCCGCCTCGGGCCGGTCCGGGTCGAGCAGCCGCCCGGCCAGGGCGCCGAACGCCTGCTCGCGCACGCCCGGCTCCACCGGTTCGGCCCCCGCACACAGCGTCCGGGCCTGCTCCGCCCAGCCGGGCTCCGCCGCCCCCGACCGGACGTCCCGCGCGAACTCCAGGAGGTGCAGCGCACCGCGCGCCCGCGCGTCGATCTCCTGCGGGAACCCGCGCAACAGATCATGGGCGAGCTCGGGGGCTTCGTGGTCGTCGGCCGGGGCACCGAGCGCCGCCCCGACGAGAACGGACCACGTACCGGCCGTGCGATGCGCGTCGGACGTGCTCCCGGCCAGCAGCAGCCGGGCCTCGCCCACTGTGGGGACGCCGTCGCCCCAGACCAGACCCACCGCCGTCCGCAGCACCAGCGGCTCGGTGAACGGTGACATGCCACCGGCCCGCAGCACCGCGTTCAGCACCTTCACCCGGTCCTCGCCGCCGCTCGCCCTGGCCTCCGGCGCCGCCGCGCACATCCGCAGATGCGGCAGCGCCTGCGCCCCGGTGAACGGCAGCGCGACCCCGGCCAGCAACCGCTCCGTCGCCGACGGATCCTGCGGGGCGATCCGGTCCAGCTCACCGAGCAGCGCCGTACGCACATCGAACTGCTCGTCCAGGAGGTCGAGCAGCACCGGCCCGAAGCCGCCCGCCCCTTCGTCCAGCAGGGACCGCGCCATCCGGCTCACGACGGCGGGGAGCAGCTCCGCGCAGTCCACGTCGAGCAGCCGCGCGATCCGCAGCAACTGCACGGTGCGCCCCACGCTCCGGCCGGGCACGGCGTCCGGGACGACCGGCCCGCCGGCGGCCAGCTCGGCGCGCAGATCGTCGCCGACGGCCTCGACGAGCGCCGCGGCGACACGTTCCCCGCCCGGCCCGGTGAAGACCGAACGCCCCGGGGGAGCCACGGAGACATCGCCCCCGTAGACCGCCACCGTCACCAGCAGGGCGCCGAGAGAGCCCGTCACGGCGGCCGGGGCCCTTCCGTCGAGCGCGGTCAACAGCCGGGCCACAGCGGCGAGTTCATGCGACGTGCGGTCGATGTCCGGGTCGGTCAGGGCGTCGGCGAGCCGGTGGGTGCGCTCCTCGTCCAGCGCGTACGGCCGCTCGGCGGCCCACTCGGCCGCCGCGGCCCGCTCGGCCGCCCCGAGCGGAACACCCGCGCAGAGCGCCGTCACGGCGAGCGGTCCGGCGGCGAACGGCCCGCCGGGCAGTTCGGCCGCCGCCCGGAACAACTCGGGGGACCGGTTCCGCCAGATCCGGGCGCAGGTCTCGGCCCAGGCGTCGTCCACCGGCTCGCCGGGACGGGCGCCCGCACAGTCGCGCACCCGCAGCGCCTGCGCCCCGGAGCCTTTGGAGCCGTCCGGCGGCGGGGCATCCTGTGGCAGTACTCCGACGACCTGGTGCGGGGAGTGCGCCGGGCGGCGGGTGTACGTCGTGAACGTCAGCCGGTGCGCGTCGTCCGGCGGCAGCACGGCCGAGGCGAGGGCGATCCACCTGGCCACGTCCGCACTGTGCCGCTCCACCAGCACCAGGCGTCCCGCCGACGGGTCCTCGCACACCCGGCGCAGATCGGCGAAGACCGCCGCCAGCCAGGGGCTCCGGGAGACCGCGAAGTCGTTCAGCGCCTCGGGGCCGAAGGCGGCGGAGGCGGGCAGCGTGGATATCCGCTCGGGAGTGCCGCCGCCCGGCGGGGTCGAGGCCCAGTTCGGCGACCGCCAGGCGGTGATCGGCAGGGCGTCGCCCGGCAGCCGCGTACCGGCCTCCAGATGCACCGCGTGCGCGTGGAACCCGAGGGTGCCGTGACCGGCGAACCCCACCGCACGGGAGAGCAGGTGTCCGCCGTCCGGCAGCGCGCTGAAGCTGAACGCCTCGGGCAGAGACCGGAGTTGGTCGGCCGTCGGCCGGTGCGGGGCGTCGGCGGGCGGCTCGTAGCGAAGGAGCTGTTCGGCCTCGGCCAGCACCTGCGTGGGCAGCCCTGTGCTGACAGCGGTGAAGTGCGCGCCGCTCCCGCCCCCGTCGTCGTCCGCAGAGGAAGCAGAAGCAGCAGAGGCAGAGGTGTAGTGCAACTGCGCGAGACTCATGCGTCGGGCCCTCTTCGTCCTTGCCGCAGAACTCCCCGTGCCCCTCGGGGCGGACCGTACGACGCACGGCGACGACCCCGGCGGGAGGCGGAAACCGCGATCGCGGGAGCGACGCTATCAAGGCGCGCGCCTCTCCCGCGCGCCCCGCCGAACGGCCGTACCGCGCACCGGAATCGCTCCGGCACACGGCACGGTGTGTCGGACGCGCCGGCCGACCGGTGGGCGGTGCTGGACCGGAAGCCCCCGGGCAAGACGGCCCGGGCCGAGCCGGACGCGTCGCACTGACGCCGCGCGGAGCATGTGCGGGACGGGCGGCGCGCCCGTCCCGCACACGCCGATGGAGTCGGGTCCGTCAGTCGGCGAGGACCCAGCCGGCCCAGAGGCTGCCGCTCGGCTTGCACTTGTAGTCGTAGACGTTCGAGGCGGCCAGGTAGTACGACGCCCGCTTGTCGCAACGGGACTTCGCCGAGAAGTACTCGCCGGTCTCCTGCCCGGTCGCCGCCACGGTGACGGAAGCGCTCTGGGAGTCGGCGGGTGCGGTGGCGGCCTGGGCCGGAGCGGCGACGACTCCCCCGAGCAGGAGAGCGGCCCCCATTGCTGTGCCGGCAAGGACATGGCTGATACGCATGATGCGTTCCTCGTCTCTCGGGTGCGTTGCAGGTTCCCGACGCGGTGCCGGAAACTGCCTCCGAGCGGCACGGACACGGCCGGACGGCCCCGACTCCCCCTTGTCCCGACCGTCCGACCGCATCCGGGCCGGGCGGCCGATGGCCAGGGACGAACCGAACCGTGTTCGTGCTCGCTCACGGACAAGAGTGGCCGGGCGGCCGCTCGGTGATCGACGCGATTTGACCTGGCCCGAATAACGACATCCTGGGCAGGCTCTGCGTCATGCCGCTGCGTATCCACTTCACCGCCGAAGACCTGACCCGCACCCGGCTGGCCGGCGGGCCGGGTCCCATGCTGGAGCTGGACATCGCGCTGCGCCTGTTGCAGGAAACCAGCCATCCGACCCGGTTCGGGGCCTGGCGCCGGGAATCGTTGCGCCGTCTGTCGCCGCGAGTCAGGCGGTTGTGCGACCTGATCCCACCGACGGGCTGGACGGTGGAATTCCTCGGCCACGCGACCGCCGGCACCATCGAAGAAGCGCTGGACCGGGTCCGCGCCACGCCCGCCGCCCAGGTCCGCAAGAACATGGAGACCTGGGTCGGACTCGACCAACGGCGCCCCGTGCCGTCCTGGACACAGTCACTCGGCAGCGACAAGCGACTGCTGATGGAACTGGCCGAGACCGCCGCCCACGCGCACCAGCACGTCATCGCCCCGTATCAGCAGCACATCGATGCCCTCAGCGGTGCGGACCAGGCACTGCGTGCGCGGCAGGTCGCTCATGGCGGGCTCCAGGCCCTGCTTTCCGGACTCAACCCCCGCTACATCCGGTGGAGGCCGCCCGTTCTGGAACTCACCATGGCCTCCGGCAGCACGGGCGACATCCATCTCGCGGGCCGCGGCCTACTCCTGATCCCCTCGGTCTTCGGGGCGGTGTACCCCGCGCTGGACGACACGGCCGAGCCCCAGCCGTGGCTGACCTACCCCGTCGGCCTCCGCGACACCGATCACTTCTTGTCCCCCATCGACACCGCGCGAACCCTCAGCACCGTTTCCGACTCGCTGACGGCCCTGCTCGGCCATACCCGCGCCGTGGTCCTGTGCACCATCGCCCACCGCCCTGGCTGCACCACCACCGAACTCGCCCGCCACGCCGGTATCTCCCCGGCCAGCGCCAGCCAGCACGCGACCGTCCTCCGCACCGCCGGCCTCACCCGCACCACCCGGCATCACAACACCGCTCTCCACACCACCACTCCCGCAGGCCACAGCCTCCTCAACCACGTTTCCTGACGGCGCATTTCGGGGCGCGCGACGAACCGTGCCCAGTGCGCCCGGCTCACCTCAATGGCTCACGCACCGGCCGCCCCGCCGGTCGTTGGTCGTCTTCGGATCGATCGATTCCCCGAGGGTGCCGCTCAACGGGCCCAAGGGGCCATCCGAACTGAGGAGATGCTCCAATGAAGCGCAAGACACTCGCCGCGGCGGTCGCCGCCCTGGCCCTGGCCGGTCTGGCCGGAACGACCCAGGCCGGCGCGGTTCCCGGCACGGTCTCCGGCGACGGCGGCAACCGCATCGGCACCCTGCGTGTCAACGGTGACGCCTTCGTCAAGGAGGGCGGCCTCAGCGCCACCTGGGTCAAGGAGTCGGGCGACGTCAAGCAGATCACCCTCTCCGGCAACCGCATCGGCGTCCTCACCGGTGACGGCGTCGCCTGGGTGAAGGAGGGCGGCCTCAGCGCCACCTGGGTCAAGGAAGCCACGGACGTCAAGCAGATCGCCCTGTCCGGCAACCGCATCGGCGTCCTCAAGGACAACGGCGACGCCTACGTGAAGGAGGGCGGCCTGAGCGCGACGTGGGTCAAGGAGTCCGACAAGGTCAAGGAGCTCGAACTGTCGGGCAACCGCATCGGTGTCGTCACCGGTGACGGTGTCGCCTGGGTGAAGGAGGGCGGTCTCAGCGCCAGCTGGGTGCGCGAGTCCGACAACGCCATCGGCATCGACCTGGCCGGCAACCGCATCGGCGTCCTCGCCGGCAACGGTGTCGCCTGGGTGAAGGAAGGCGGCCTCAGCGCCTCCTGGGTGCGCGAGGCCGACGACGTCATCCAGCTCGAACTGTCGGGCAACCGCATCGGCATCCTGAAGGACAACGGTGAGGCCCGCGTGAAGGAGGGCGGCCTGAGCGCGACGTGGGTCCACGAGTACAACCAGGCCATTCAGATCGCCCTGTCCGGCAACCGCATCGGCGTGCTCAAGGGCGACGGCGACGCACGGGTCAAGGAGGGCGGCCTGAGCGCGACGTGGGTCCTGGAGGCCGACAACGTCACGGAGCTGGCTCTCTCCTAGGGGTGTGGGTGTGTGACATGTGACGCCTGGATCTGGCGCGTGACGTGTGACATGGCGTGCCTGGCGTCCGGCGCGTGACATGTGACATGTGGTGCCGGACACCGGACTCGTGACATGTGACACCCGAATCCCCGCCCCGCCGCGCCGCGCCGCGCCCCGCCCCGCCCCGCCGCGCCGCGTACCGGAGCCGACTCGGTGCGCGGTGCGGTGTGGCATTGCGGTGTGGCGGTGCGCGGCGTGGTGTGATGCCGCGCACCGCGGCGCAGCGGGGGTGCGGTCAGGAGTGGGTGGTGCCCTCCCGGGTCGAGACGGTGACGTGTCCGACTCGCATCGGGTGGCCCGGTTCGGTGCCGGGGCCCGCGGTGAGGCCGTCGGCGGCCGGTAGCTTGCCGCCCATCGCCACGTTCAGGATCAGGAACAGCCCGTGGTGCACCGCCCGGTCCCACGTCCCGGCATCCATCCGGGCCGCGCCGACCCGGTGGTGGATCCGCCCGTCCAGGTACCAGCGCACCTCCTCGGCGCCGGGCGTCAGGTCGACCTCGACGGCGTAGGAGTGGAATCCGGTACGGCAGCCGGGGCACGGCTGCGGTCCCGAGGTGAGGCCCGCCGGCTCCTCGCAGGGGCCGCCGTCGGCGGTCCCGCAGTGCATGCTGCCGAAGAAGGTGTCGCGGCCGTTGACCGACTCCATGATGTCCAGCTCGCCGACGGACGGCCAGCCCGTGTAGCCGTCGCGGAGCTTCGCTCCCAGGGTCCAGAAGGCGGGCCAGTAGCCCGCCGCGGCGGGGCCGGTGACGTCGGGCAGCGCGATGGACGCCTCGATCCGCATCACCCCGCCGGGCGGCGGGGCGAAGTCCGCCCGGCGGGACTCGATCCGGCCGGAGTACCACTTTCCGTCCCTGCGGGTGGGGACGATCTCCAGCGCCCCCTTCCCGTCCAGCCGCACGTTGTCGGCCGAGTCCGTCATGGTCTCGATCTCACCGGTTCCCCACTGCGGGGCCGGGCAGCCCGGGTAGCAGGTGCCGATGTCGTACCTCCAGCGGTCGGCGGACGGGCGGGCCCCCGCCGGTCCTTCGAAGTCGTCGTGCATGACCCGGGTCCAGCCGTCCGCGCCCGCCGCCGCCCCGGTACCGCCGGGCAGTGCTCCCGCCTCCGAGAGGAGCCGTTCGAGCCGGGGCGTGAGGACCACCGCCGCGACATCGGTCAGATGGGCGTCGTCCCGGTACAGCAGGATCCGGTCCCGTACCGCCGGGCAGTCGGCCCCCTCCGGCGGGCACAGCACCGGGTTGACCGAGACGGCCCGCACCCCGGGCAGCCGGCCGGCCGCGATCCGCCGCGCGAGCGGGTCCGGCCACCGTGCGGGGGAGCGGGCGAACGCGCATGACTCCGGGTCCGCGGTGTGCCCGGACACACAGGCCGGGATGTCCTTCCCCGGTACGGGCGTGTCCTCCAGGTACACGATCGGGACACCGAGCGCACGCAGCGGTTTCAGCGTCCGCTCCCAGCCCCTGGCGAGGAGCCGCTGGTCGTCGGTGTAGCGGTTGAGGGAGGCGATCACCACGAGGCGGGGCTTGGGCCCCTTCGTGATACGGGCCAGCGCGTCCGCGCGCCAGGTGTCGCACTCATGGTACGTACGCCCCAACTGCGGGTTGACCACGCTCAGTTCAGGCAGCGGGCAGCCCTGCTTCACCAGTTCCTGGAGCGCCCAGCCGCGTCCGGCGGCCAGCGCGAGCATCGGGGAAAACCACTGCCCGGCATGCGAGTCGCCGAGCAGCACCATCCGGTCCGGGCTGTCCGCCGCTCCGAACAGGCAGCGCGGACTGCTGGTCACCGGCGGGGCCACTTCGCAGGCGCCGTCCGGCGGGAAGTCCTTGCGCGCCTGGACGGGACTGGGCACCACGGGGCCGCCCCGCAGTGGCGTACCGTCCCGCGACAGCAGATGCGGGCCCTCGGCCGCGCCCGGCGGCAGGCCCTTCACGTCCACCGGTGTGGCCGGGCCCAGCAGGCGCAGGGCCGTGGTGCCCATCACCAGCGCGAGGACGACCGGGATGGCGACGGCCGAGACCCCCACCGACAGCCCGCGCCGGGGCAGTTCGGAGACCGTACGGCTGTGCCGCACCGGCTGCTCGACCCAGCGCATGGTGGCCAGCGCGGGCAGCACGGCCGCCGCCGTCAGCGCCGCCTTCGCCGTCCAGTCCAGCGGGCCGAGGCGGGCCTCGGCGAGCACCAGCACGGGCCAGTGCCACAGATAGAGGGGGTAGGAGAGCCGTCCGATCGCACGGGGTGCCCGGCCGCCCAGCAGCCGCCCGACCCCGTACTCGTCCGGGCGGTCCGGGCGGTCCGGGCCGTCCGTACTCGCGCCGGCCGACCGGTCGGGTATCCCGGCCAGAATGACCGCCGCGGTCGCCAGCGTCGGCACGAGCGCCGCGTAGCCGGGGTACGGGGTCGACGCGTCGTACTCGGCCATGCACCACAACAGTGCCGCGGCCCCCGCCCACCCGGACAGCAGACGCAGCGGGCGCGGGCCGCGCAGCAGGTGCCACGGCAGCAGCGCCAGCAGCGCGCCGACGCCGAACTGCCATATTCGCGAAGGAGTTCCGAGGTACGCCAGCGATACGGAGTCGCCGGTCCAGCGCAGTGACAGGACGAAGGTACCGAGTGTGAGCACCGCCGTGAAGGCGGTCACCGCCGACCGCACGGCCCGCCCCCGGCGTGCCGCCCCGGCGGCGGCGTACACGAACCCGGCGAGCAGTGGGGCCCAGAGCAGATAGAACTGCTCCTCCACCGCCAGGGACCAGAAGTGCAGCAGTGGGCTCTGGTCGTGCCCCGCCGCGAGGTAGTCGGTCTGCTGCTGGACGAAGCGCCAGTTGGCGGTGGACAGGGCGGCCGCCACCACGTCGTACTCCAGTTCGATGCGGCGCAGCGGGGCGGTGAGCCAGGCCCCGGCCAGTGCGACGGCGCCGAGGACCACGGCGGCCGACGGGAGCAGTCGGCGGGCCCGGCGGGAGAAGAACTCGCCGAGCCGGATCCGGCCGGTGGTGACGGCCTCGCGCAACAGGAGCCCGGTGATCAGATATCCGGAGATGACGAAGAAGACATCCACCCCGACGAAGCCACCGGTCAGACCGGGCTCGGCCGCGTGAAAGGCGAGGACCCCGAGCACCGCGACCGCGCGCAGCCCCTCGATGTCGGGGCGGAACCCGGCGCGGCGCGAACCCGGTCCGGGACCGCCGGGCGGCGCGACGGGGGATGTGGGCGTGGGCATTGTTCTGACGGGCCTTTCAACTCAGCCAGGGCAGCATCGGGTTGACCCAACCGGATGCGAGCAGGGCGGTGAGCACGAGGAGCGTTGTGGCGGCCAGTGCCTCGGGCCAGCGTCTGGGCAGCAGGGAGCGTCCGCCCGGCCGCGTGGGCCGGGCGGTAAGGCGTGTGGTGGAAGCGGGGCGCAGTTCGGCCCACAGGTCGCGGATCAGGGGCAGGTTGATCTGCCACTGCACCAGCAGATAGAGCGCGAGCCCCCAGTTGGGCGTCCACCCGTTGCGGGCCAGGGCCAGGGCGAGCCCGGCGGTGGCCGCGCCGGTGGAGCAGCAGAGCCAGACGAGGGAGACGATCACGACCCGGCGGGCCATGCCGCCCTTCGCCGCACCGCCGGCCCCGGTGGGCACCCAGGCCGCGCTGCGGCCGCGCAGGGTGTGCAGGAAGGCGGCCCCGGCGGCGACGCTCGTCAGGACGTTGGCCCGGATCACCTCGACCCGCCAGCGGGTCCGGCTGATCCGTGGCAGCAGCACGTGCCAGAGCCAGAGCGGGGCGAGCAGCGGCAGTACGTGCCAGGGGCGGATGTCGTCCGGGTAGCGGAGCAGCATCACCAGCGGTGGCAGCGGGGCGGCGAAGGTGTTCACCGCCGTCGTCAGATAGCCGACGATGCCCTCGTAGAAGCACAGCCGCATCCGCCAGGGGGCGCGCATGCGGGCGAGTACGGGCGTGCTCAGCAGGTGCAGATTGCCCATCGCCCAGCGGTACTGCTGATTGACGAACGACGCGAGGTTGTCCGGCGAGGTGCCCTTGGCCACCAGCACCGGCACGTACAGGGTGCGGAAGCCCTGCTCGTGGAGGGCGAGCCCGGTGAACAGGTCCTCGCTGTGGTCGAGCCGGGCGAAGCCGCCGGCCAGGTCGAGGGCGCTGCGGCGGTAGACCGCGTTGCTGCCGCAGCAGATCGCGGCGTCACTCGCGTCCCTGGACGGCTGTATCCAGCGGAAGAACCACTCCTGCGCCGACCCTGCGGCGCGCTGGATCCAGCTCATCGTCCCGTCGGTGTCGAAACACTGCGGGCTCTGCACGATGCCGACCCCCGGATCGGCGAGATACGGCACGAGGTGGCGCAGGAAGTCGGGCCTGGGCGCGAAGTCGGCGTCCAGGACGGTGATGTACTGGGCGCCGCTCAGGGTGAGCGCGTGGTTGAGGTTGCCGGCCTTCTTGAGGTGGCCCCGGTCGGGCCGGACGACGTACCGGTATCCGTACGAGGCGGCCAGCCCGGCGACCTCGGGGCTCGCGGCGTCGTCCAGCACCCACACGGTCAGCGCGCCGGGCCAGTCGACCGCCGAGACCGCGCGGTAGGCGTTGTCGAGAATGGCGAGAGGTTCGCCGCAGGTCGGTAAGTACAGGTCGACACCCGGGAGTTCAGCCGGATTCCAGGCGTGCACGAGCACTTCGTGCGAGCGCCTGGTCAGCCGCCGCTGGCGCAGGCTGTTGACCGAGGAGAGCGCCAGGGCGACGAGGTTGAGGGCGAGCACCGCGAGAAAGGCCCAGAGGGCCGGGGTGCGCAGGGCGAAGGTCAGCATTGTCGCCGCGGTGAGTACGAAGGCCAGCGAGGAGCTGATCAGTACCCAGCGGCGCTGCGGGCCGAAATACCAGTAGAGCTCTTGATCGGAAGGAGGTTGCGGAAGGTGATGGATCGTCATAAGGCCCCCATGGCCGTGCATGTGGTGGCATCAGGAGATCCACCGTATCGTCAAAGGTATAGACCATTCGCTAAGGGAGTGTTAAATGCGATGCGGATCAAGGTGTCCGGGAGTGGTCCGGACCTATTCGATCGCCCGCGTCCGTGCCGTGCGGGAATCGCGAGACCGCACGCGGGTTAACAGTCGTCCAACTCCCGGACCGGCGCGTCGGGAACGACGGGGCCGCAGGGGGCGGCGCGGGCCCCTCGCGCCTGTGACCGGCGGATATTCACTGGCGCGGGCCTCGGCCGCCAGGTAGGAATGCCGTCATGAGCACATCCACGCCCCCGCAGACCGCGCAGGACTCCGTCGACCGACGGGACTTCGTCCGCACCACATTCGACCTCGGTGATGTGGTGCTGCGCCCATGGAGCCGGCGGGACACCGAGTCGGAGGGCATGCTGGACGGCCTGGTGGCCGCCGCGGCCGACCCGCAGATCGCCCTCTGGAACCCGATCGCAACGAAGGACCGCGCCGCCGCCCTCGCCTGGGTGGAGGCGCGCGACGGAGCCTGGGACCGCGGCGCCGTCGCCCCCTTCGCCGTGGTGGAAGCCGCCGACGGCGCGTTGCTGGGCGCCGTCACACTGCGCTGGGTCGACCGCGAGGACGGCCTCGCGATGATCGGTTACTGGCTGCTGCCGGCCGCCCGCGGACGGGGAATCGCCACCCGGGCGACCGCCGCGGTGACGGGCTGGGGCTTCGCGACGGCCGATGCCCGCCGGATCGAGATAGCCCACGCCACCGGCAACGAGAGCTCCTGCCGGGTCGCCGACCGCTGCGGCTACCTCCCCGAGGGCACCCTGCGCGACTCCCACCGCTTCGGCGACGGCAAGTACCACGACGAGCACCTGCACGCCCGCCTGGCCACCGACCCGGAACCGGTCGCGGCGGCGCCCGTGGCGTGAGCGTCACCACAACGTCCTGAAGGCGCAACAGTTCTGCCCTGAACTCCCCGTGCCCGGCCCACGATCATAGGATCGACGCGGCATCGGGGAGACGGGGTGGTCGATCGTGATGTACGGCGGGCCGATACGCAGGTACGGGATCCTGCTATTGACGCCATTACTGCTGATGGCCTGTTCCAGCAGCGAGCAGAACCCGGGACGAAAAGGTGAGAGTCCGCACCCGTCGGGCAGTGCGAGCACGAAGCCGGGCGGCGCGACCACACGACCCGCCGCCGGTTCCGAGGACGCCGGGACCATCGACGCGGACCCGGCCCGGCTCCCCGCCTCCAGAAGCGCGGCGCTCGATCTCATCGCACGAGTGATCGCCGACCCCGACAGCTTCGGGCCCGGAGTGGTCCGGCGCAGCCCGTACGAGAGCGATCCGGCCACCTGGCCCGTCCTCGGGACCGACTGCGTTTGGCACCAGGAGAAGCCGGCCGGCAGCGTCCTCGCCACCGTCACCCGCTCCTTCGAAGTACCCGCGGCCCAGGGCAAGGGGCCCATCCGGCTCTCCGCCGTCATGACCGTCCACCGCACCCGTGAGGACGCGCGGTGGGAGATGGCCGAGTCGATCGAGGAGACGATGCGCTGCCCCACGCAGCAGTTGCGCAAGGGCGAAACGATCGGCTCCATGGTCTCCGCCTCGCTGTTGCGGGGCGAGAGCGGACAGAACGGCTCCGAGGACGCGTTGACCGAGTTCGGGGAGTACCGGAGCACCGAGCTCGGCGGCCCCCATCCGTACTCCTGGCAGCAGTCGCAGATGCTGCGGTTCACCCTGGCCGTGACGGGCAGGGGTGCCAAGGGACGGACCGAGGACGAGATCGACGATCTCACCACCCAGGCCCAGGCCGCCATGGAGCTCCGGCTCAAGTCCGCCGTCGAGAAGCAGAGTTGAGGGAGAGACCGGCCGATGGATGAGCTGCACGCCTCGGACCCGTCGCGGATCGGCGGACACCGGCTGCTGGGCCGGCTCGGAGCCGGCGGGATGGGGGTCGTCTACCTCGGCCGCACGGACACCGGGGCACTCGCCGCGGTCAAGGTGATCCTGCCCGAGTACGCCGAGGACGACGACTTCCGGGCCCGCTTCCGCCGCGAGGTCGAGGCCGCCCGCCGGGTCGAGAGCCCCTGGGCGGTTCCGGTCACCGGCGCCGGGACCGAGGGCGAACGCCCCTGGCTGGCAACGGCGTTCGTGCCGGGCCCGGCACTGTCCGAGGCGGTCGCCCGGTGCGGCCCGCTGCCCGCACGCAGTGTCCGGGTGCTCGGACGCCTGCTGTCCCGTGCGCTGGCCTCCGTGCACGCCGCCGGGCTCGTCCACCGCGACGTCAAACCGGGCAATGTGCTGCTCACCGTCGACGGACCACGCCTGATCGACTTCGGTATCGCACGGGCCGTCGACGCCACCGCGCTGACCGCGACGGACCTGCTGGTGGGAACCCCCGGCTTCCTCTCGCCGGAGCAGGCCACCGGCGGCGGCACGTCCGCCGGACCCGCGAGCGACGTCTTCTCGCTGGGCTGCCTCCTGGCGTACGCCGCGACCGGACGGCCCCCCTTCGGCAGCGGCGCCGTAGAGGCCCTCCTCTACCGCACCGTGCACGACGAACCCGACCTCGACGGGGTCGACGACCCCGAACTGCGCGCACTGCTCGGTACGTTGCTGGCCAAGGGCCCCGCCGCGCGGCCCACCGCCGCGCAGCTCGACGGGCGGATCGTCGAGGACGCGCCCGACGGTTCCGTCGACTGGCTGCCCGAGGACGTCGTACGGCTGATCGCCGACCGGTCCGCCGCGATGCTCGCGCTGCCCGAGATCGACGCCACGGTCACCGCGGAACCCACGACGGCCGTGCCCCGCCCCGGGCGGCGCGGGCTCCTGCTGCTGGCGGGCGCCGGAGCGGTGGCCGCAGCCGGTGGCGGCGCCTTCGCCGTACGGGAATGGCTGCGCGACGACCCGGACGCGAGCGGTGCGGCCGCGCCCGGCGAACGGGCCTGGATCATCGGCGTACAGGCGGATCTCTCCGGTCCGGGGAGTGCGGCCGGACGGGCGCAGGAACGTGGCGTGCGCCTCGCCGTCGAACGGTTCAACTCCCGTGCGGACAAGCCCTTCACGCTCCGGGTGAAGACCCGCGACGACCGGGGGGAGGCCGCCCGCGCCGTGCGGGTCGCCGAGCAGTTCACCCGCGACCGCGATGTGCTCGCCGTGATCGGCCCGACCGGCGACCCCGCCACCGGTGCCGTCCTCGCCGCGTACGACGAGGCGATGCTGCCGCTCATCACCGTGTCCTCGCTCCAGATCGCCTACCCCGCCAGGTCCCAGAAGTCCTTCTTCCAGGCCGCCCCGACCGACGCCACGCTGTCCGGGCCGATCATCAGCCGGCTGGTGCTGCGGCCCGACGTCGAACGGCTCGGCGTGCTGCTCGACCGCTCCGGCGGCCAGTCCGCCTACCAGGTCGGCTACCTCACCAACATGAACGTCGGGCTGCTCACCACCGGCACCACCTACCCACGGGTCGTGCCGCCCGGAACCCGCGACTTCGCTCCGGTCGTCGCGGACATGCTCGCGCACGCCAGTGACGCCTTCTTCTACGCGGGCGACCCGGCCGGCGCCGCCCGCACCGCACGCGCCCTCGCCGCCACCCCCTTCAAGGGGCCCCGCATGGCCATGCACACGGCCATGGACGCCGGCTTCCTGAAGGACGCCGGGGAGAGCGCCGAAACCTGGGAGTTCACCGCCCCCTACATCGGCGCGACCGCTCCCCGGGCCAAGGAGTTCGCCGCGGCGCACCGCGCGAGATTCGGGGGCGCTCCCGGCCACTGGGCCGCCGAGGCGTACGACGCGGCCGGACTCGTCGTCGCCGCCCTCACCGCGCTCACCAAAGGGGCCCAACGACCCGCGCGGGCCGCACTCGTGGCGAAGATCGCCGTTTCCACGTACGAAGGGGTGTCCCGGACCTACGCCTTCGACGAGAGCCACCGCCTCAAGGGCAGCGACGCGTATCTCTACGGAGTGCGCGACGGCGACTACCACTACCTCGGCCCGGCGCCGAAGATCAGGACCTGATCCGGCATGCGGCCGCTCACTCCGGACGACCCCCGCGCCATCGGCGAGTACCGCACCCTGGTGCGGCTCGGCGCGGGCGGCATGGGCGTGGTGTACCTGGCCCGTTCGCCGGGCGGGGCGCTCGCCGCGGTGAAGGTGATCCGGGCCGAGCACGCCGCCGACCCCGGCTTCCGGGCCCGCTTCCGGCGCGAGACCGAGGCCGCCGGGCGGGTCACCGGACCGTGGGTGGTCCCGGTGACCGGAGCCGACACCGAGGCCCGGGAACCCTGGCTGGCCACCGCGTTCGTGCCGGGCCCCTCGCTCGCCGAGGCCGTCGCCGCCGAGGGGCCGCTGCCGGCCGGGACCGTCCGGGTGCTCGGCGCCCGCCTCGCCGGTGCGCTGGTCGCGGTCCACGAGGCCGGTCTCGTCCACCGCGACGTCAAGCCCGGCAATGTGCTCCTCGCGCTCGACGGGCCCCGGCTCATCGACTTCGGCATCGCCCGCCACGAGGGCGCCACCGCCCTCACCGCGACTGACGCCGTGATCGGCACCCCCGGCTACCTCGCCCCCGAACAGGCCTCGGCCGGGCCGGTCGGACCGGCCTGCGACCTCTTCTCGCTGGGCTGCGTCCTGGTGTACGCGGCCACCGGGCGGCGTCCGTTCGGCCACGGCACCGCAGCCGGGGTGCTCTTCCGGACCGTCCACGAACAACCCGACCTGGACGGACTGCCGCCCGGGCTGCTGCCCCTGGTCGAAGCCTGCCTGGCCAAGGACCCGGCCGACCGGCCCACCGCGCGCCAGGCCGAAGAACGGCTCACCGGTGCCGCGCCCCCGGACGCGCGCTCCTGGGCGCCGCCGGGTCTGTCCGCCCTGATCGCCGAACGCTCGGCCGCCGCCCTCGCGCTCCCCACCCCGGAACCACCCACCGTCATCGGGGATCCGGGCCCGCCCGGCCCGTCCCGGCGCCGGCTGCTCACCGCCGCGGCCACCGGCGCGGTCCTCCTGACCGGCGGCACCGCCGCCGCCCTGGTGGCGGGGCGGCAACGAGACCGGGGGAGGTCCTCCCGCACCCTGCCCACGTACACGATCGGCCTGCACGCGGACCTGAGCGGGCCGGGCAGGGCGGTCGGCCTGGCCCATGAACGCGGCATCCGGCTCGCCGTCGACGACCACAACTCCCGTACCGACGCGGGCTTCCGGCTCGCCCTGCGCACCGAGGACGACGCCGGGGTCGCGGACCGCGCCCTGAGCACCGCCAACCGGCTGGTCGCCGATCCGGACGTGCTCGCCGTGGTCGGCCCCACCGGGAACGTCGCCACCGCGGCCGTCGTCAGCCGCTACGAGGCGGCGCGCCTGGCCCAGGTCGTCGTCGCGGCGGGATCCACCACCGCTGTGTCGTCGGTCGCCAAGTCCCTCTGTGTGACCCGGCCCTTCGACGACTCGCTGTCCATCGCCCTGATCGGCTACTTGGTCCGGACCCGCACGGCCGGACGGGTGGTCGTCATCGAGGACCGTGGCAGCCCCGGGAGCAGCTGGGGGGTCGCCCACAACTTCCAGGACGCCTCGATCGCGGGAACCCGGATATCGGTGCACCCGGTCGACGCGGACACCACCGGCTTCGCTCCGGCCGCCCGCGCGGCGGTCGCCGCCCGGGCGGCCGCGGTCGTCTACGCCGGATCGGTACCCGGCCGGGCCGCCCGCTGCGCCACCGCCCTGGCCGACGCGGGATTCACCGGCACCGGCATGTCCGTCGGGCCGGTCCTGGCGCCCGCCTTCCTCCGCGGCGCGGGCAGGGCCGCCGAAGGGTGGGTCTTCGCCCAGGCGTACACCGACCCGACGGCGCTGCCGGCCGCGAAGGCGTTCACCGCCGCGCACCGCGAGCGGTTCGGAGCCCCGCCGGGCCGCTGGTCCGCCGAGGCGTACGACGCGGCCGGCCTGATCGCCAGGGCCGCCCGGACCACCAGCGCGGCCGACGTGGAACGCGGCGGCATCGCCCAGCGGCTCTTCCGGACCACCCACCGGGGCATCACCCGGACACTGTCCTTCCGCCCCGACATCCGTCAGGTGCGCATCGAGGAGGGGATGTTTATCCACCGGGTCCGGGGCGGGCGGGCGCGCTTCCTGGGGCTCTTCTCGAAGGTGTGAACTCGAAGGTGTGAAGCGGAACGGCGCGGGTACGGCGCGGGAGCGGTACGCACCTGCGGCTCCAGGCCGGAGCACGGCATGAAGCGGATCTTCGGACGCGCTTAAGAAAACCTCGATGGACCTGTGGCGCGGGGTGCGGCAGATTTCTCCGTGACGGCAGAGGATGGTGCGCGGCAGCCGGTCGACGCGCGCTGCCATCGCCCCGTCCCTCTCGATCCTCCCCGGGCCGCAGGCTTCGTTCAGGTAAGCCCCCGGCCCGGGGTACTCAACGCCGCACCAGCGCAGGGAGCCACCGCCGTGAAGGCACTCGTGAAGCAGAAGGCCGAGCCGGGACTCTGGCTGATGGACGTGCCCGAGCCGGAGATCGGCCCCTCGGACGTACTGATCAAGGTGCTCCGCACCGGCATCTGCGGCACCGACCTGCACATCCGCAACTACGACGGCTGGGCCCAGCAGGCCGTGCGCACCCCGCTCGTCCTCGGCCACGAGTTCGTCGGCGAGGTCGCGGAGACCGGCGCCGATGTCGTCGACATCAACGTCGGCGACCTGGTCAGCGGCGAGGGCCACCTGGTGTGCGGCAAGTGCCGCAACTGCCTGGCCGGCCGCCGCCACCTGTGCCGCTCCACGCTCGGGCTCGGCGTCGGCCGGGACGGGGCGTTCGCCGAGTACGTCGCGCTGCCCGCGTCCAACGTCTGGGTGCACCGGGTCCCCGTCGACCTCGACGTCGCCGCGATCTTCGACCCGTTCGGCAACGCCGTGCACACCGCGCTGTCGTTCCCGCTGGTCGGCGAGGACGTACTGATCACCGGCGCCGGACCGATCGGCATTATGGCCGCCGCCGTCGCCAAGCACGCGGGCGCCCGCAACGTCGTCATCACCGACGTCAGCGAGGCCCGCCTCGAACTGGCCCGGAAGGTCGGCGTCAGCCTCGCCCTGAACGTCGCCGAGGAGACCATCGCCGACGGCCAGAAGCAGCTCGGACTGCGCGAGGGCTTCGACATCGGCCTGGAGATGTCCGGCCGGCCCGAGGCGATGCGCGACATGATCGCCAACATGACGCACGGCGGCAGGATCGCCATGCTCGGACTGCCGTCCGAGGAGTTCGCCGTCGACTGGGCGCGCATCGTGACCTCGATGATCACCGTCAAGGGCATCTACGGCCGCGAGATGTACGAGACCTGGTACGCCATGTCCGTACTGCTGGAGGGCGGCCTCGACCTCGCCCCCGTGATCACCGGCCGGTACGGCTACCGCGACTTCGAGGCGGCCTTCGACGACGCGGCGAGCGGCCGCGGCGGCAAGGTCATCCTCGACTGGACCTCCTGACCACCCGTATCCAGCTATCGAGCCGGGAGAGACCCCTCATGTTCGACTCCGTACGCGACGACATGCGCACCACCCTCGAAGAGATCGAGGCCGCCGGACTGCACAAGCCCGAGCGCGTGATCGGCACCCCGCAGTCCGCGTCGGTCGCCGTCACCGCGGGCGGCCGCCCCGGTGAGGTGCTCAACTTCTGCGCCAACAACTACCTGGGCCTCGCCGACCACCCCGACGTGATCGCCGCCGCCCACCAGGCACTGGACCGCTGGGGCTACGGCATGGCCTCGGTCCGCTTCATCTGCGGCACCCAGGAGGTCCACAAGGAACTGGAGCAGCGGCTCTCCACGTTCCTCGGCCAGGAGGACACGATCCTCTACTCCTCCTGCTTCGACGCCAACGGCGGCGTCTTCGAGACCGTCCTCGGCCCGGAGGACGCGGTCATCTCCGACGCCCTCAACCACGCCTCCATCATCGACGGCATCCGCCTCTCCAAGGCCAAGCGGTTCCGCTACGCCAACCGGGACATGGACGACCTGGAGAAGCAGCTCAAGGAGGCGTCCGGCGCCCGGCGCAGGCTCGTCGTCACCGACGGCGTGTTCTCCATGGACGGGTACGTCGCCCCGCTGCGCGAGATCTGCGACCTGGCCGAGCGCTACGACGCCATGGTCATGGTCGACGACTCGCACGCCGTCGGCTTCGTCGGCCCCGGCGGCCGCGGCACACCTGAGCTGCACGACGTGATGGACCGCGTCGACATCATCACCGGCACCCTCGGCAAGGCGCTCGGCGGCGCGTCCGGCGGCTATGTCGCGGCCCGCGCCGAGATCGTCGCACTGCTGCGCCAGCGCTCCCGCCCGTACCTCTTCTCCAACTCCCTCGCCCCGGTCATCGCGGCCGCCTCGCTCAAGGTCCTCGACCTGCTGGAGGCCGCCGGCGACCTGCGCGAGCAGCTCAACGCCAACACCGCGCTCTTCCGTACCCGGATGACCGAGGAGGGCTTCGACATCCTGCCCGGCGACCACGCCATCGCCCCCGTCATGATCGGGGACGCGGCGAAGGCAGGCCGGATGGCGGAACTCCTCCTGGAGCGCGGTGTGTACGTGATCGGGTTCTCCTACCCGGTCGTCCCGCAGGGCGCGGCCCGCATCCGCGTCCAGCTCTCCGCCGCGCACTCCACCGCGGACGTGAACCGCGCCGTCGACGCGTTCGTCGACGCGCGGGCCGCGCTGGGGGAGTAGCACCCGGGGCCCGGCCGGGAACCCCGGCCGGGCAAGGGTTCCCGCCGTGACCTGGGACAATGGGCACATGATCGATTCACGGCGGCTGCGCATCCTCCGTGCGGTGGCCGACCACCGTACGGTGACCGCCGCGGCCGCCGCGCTGTACCTCACCCCCTCCGCCGTCTCCCAGCAGCTCGCCGCGCTGGAGCAGGAGACCGGGCACCGGCTCGTCGAACGGGGCGCGCGCGGTGCCCGGCTCACCGCCGCCGGAGAGATCCTGCTGACCCACACCAACGCGGTGCTGGCCCAGCTGGAACGGGCCGAGGCGGAGCTCGCCGCCTACAGCGCGGGCGACGCGGGTACGGTCACCGTCGCCGCGTTCGCCACCGGCATCGGCCTGGTCCTCGCCCCCGCGATCGCTGCACTGTCGCGCACCGCGCCCGGCATCCGGGTCCGGGTCCAGGACGCCGAGGGCGACGCCAGCGTGCCGATGGTGCTCGACCGGCAGGTCGATGTAGCGGTCGCCGTCGAGTACCGGGGAGCCCCGGACGAGGACGACCGGCGGCTGACCCGGGTGCCGCTGTACTCCGAGCCGTTCGACGCGGTGCTGCCGGTCGGGCACCGGCTGGCCGGCCGGGCACAGGTGGCGATCGCGGACCTGGAGAAGGACGCGTGGATCGGCCCGTACCCCGGCAACCCCTGCCACGACGTGGTGGTCCTGTCCTGCGAGTTCGCCGGCTTCCAGCCCAGGATGGAGCACTCCTCGGACGACTTCCGCGCGGTGGTCTCGCTGGCCGGGGCGGGCGCCGGGGTGGCGCTGGTGCCGCGGTCGGCGCTGCGGGGGATGGAACTGGCCGGTGTGGTGGTGCGGCCGGTGGAGGGCAGCGCGCCGACCCGCCGGGTCTTCGCCGCGGTGCGGCACGGGGCGGCGGCGCATCCGCTGATCGCCCCGGTGCTCGACGCGCTGGCCGCCGCGGCGGCGCGGGAGGGGGCGCTGCCCCTGCCCGCGTCGCCGTGACACCGCGCCGCGAGCCGTACGGTACTTCGCGGATGCGGATGCGGATGCGGGCGCGGACGCGGCCCGGGTCCGGTCCGGCGGGGCGTCCTCACTTCCGGCGTCCGAGTACGGAGCGGCCGCCGCCGGACCATCCCGGCCACAACGCCCCCGCACCCGCCGCCACCGTCACGGCCAGCGCGAGCGCCCCGTACCGCGCCGGTGGCAGATACGGCATCGAACCGGTCGCCGACAACGAGAACGCCAGCAGCGGGATCACCGCGACCAGTGTGCCGATCGCCAGCCCGGTCACCGCCACCATTCCCGTCTCCAGCACCAGCATCCGCCGCACCTGACGGCGGCCCGCACCGACCGTCCGCAGCAGCCGGAACTCGGCGCGGCGGCCCACCGTGATCAGGGACAGCGTGCTGACCACGGCGAGCAGCGCGAAGCCGCCGATCACCCCGACACCGATGACGACCATGGCGTTGTCCTGGTCCGAGGACGGCGGTGCGATCCGTACGTCGTCGGCCGTCGCGGGACGCACCTGGGCCCCCGGATACGCGGCGAGGGCGCGCCGTACCGCCGGGGCCGCCCCGCCGCTTGCCGAGCGGACCAGGATCCGCTGGTCGCGCGGGACCGCGACGTGCTCGGCCAGTGCCTCGCGAGGCAGCATGAACTCGCCCAGTCCCAGGGCTCGTTCGTACAGCGCGACCACCCGCAGCCGTACCTCGGTGCCGTCGCCGAGACGGAGTTCCACCGAGTCGCCGACGCCCACATCGAGATCGGCGGCCCGGTCCTCGCCGACCGCGACCGTGCCCCTGCCGGTGAGGTCCGCCGGATCGCCTGCCGTGATGTGCGGGTCGAGCGTGCCGGCCAGCTGGTCCGCCGTCACACCCAGCACGGGGAGCCGGTCCAGCTTCGGATCGCCCATCTCGCGGTGGGCGAGCACGACGCCGGAGCGCAGTACCCCGGTCGCCGCCTCAACCCCCGGGGCCTCGCGCACGGCCCGCGCCGCACCGGCCGGCAGCCCGGCCGGGCCTGTCACCACCAGGTCGGCCCGGAGCGCGGCAGCGGCCTGCCGGTCGGCGGCCCGCTCCAGCGTCGAGCTTGCCGCCAGCTGCACACAGACGAACGCCACCACCAGCACGATCGGGGTGATCGCCGCACCGAGGCGCCGATGGTGCGCGGCGGCGGACCTGTCGGCGAGGAAGCCCGAGACCCCGCCGCCCCGCCGCAACGGTGTGCCCAGCACCTGAGTCGCCCCCCGGGCGATCCACGGACCGAGCAGTGCCACCGCGATGATCAGCGAGGTCGCCGCACCCGACGCGGCCACCGCGGCGGCCTGCCCGCCCTGCGCCGTCGCCGCACCGGCCGCGCTCACCCCCGCCAGGGCCAGCACCGCCCCGGTGACCGTACGGGCCCGCCCCGGCTCTCCCGGCTCGGGGGCGCCGGCCGCACCCAGCGCGGCGGCGGGGCGCAGCCCGGTGACGGCCCTGGCCGCGAGGACCGCCACCGGACGGGCGGCGAGCGCGACGAGCACCGCGGCCACGGCCGTCGCGGCGAACAGCAGCCACACCGGCACCGGCAACGGCAGCGGGTCCGTCGTCAGCAGCGACCGCATCAGCAGCCCCAGCGGTACGGCCCCGACCGCGCCGAGCACCGCCGCGGCCCCGGCCACCCGGCTCACCTCGCGGCCGACGGCCGACCTGAGCTGCCGGGGCGTCGCCCCGACGGCTCGCAGCAGCGCCAGCTCGCCGGAGCGCTGGTGGACCGCCTGGGAGATCGTGGTGGCGATCACGAGGAGCGCCACCATGAAGACCGTTCCGGTGATGGAGCCGAGCAGCGGAAGCAGTTCGTTGCGGGCGCCGAGCGCGTCCGGATACTCGGCCTGTCCGCGCTCCGCGCCGGTGAGCACCCGGAGCTCACGGTCGCCACGGGCCCGGTCGGGCAGCGCCGCCTCCAGCGATGCCCGCAGCGCGTCCGTGGAGACGCCCTCCTCGGCGAGGACGCCGATCGCGTCGACCGTGCCGGGGTGTCCGGCCACGGCGGCGAGGTGGTGTTCGGTGAGGAACACCGCGGGGGAGCCGCCCCGGCGATCGGTGCCGGCGATCCCGCTGACGGTGTACGGCCGGGGAGCCCCGTCAAATTGCAATGTCACATGCGCGCCGGTCCCGCTCCCGGTGGCGGCTGCCAGCGCGCCGTCGATCACCACCTCACCGGCGGTCCGGGGCGCGTGCCCGTCCGTCAGCCGGTACGGAGTGAGCGCGGCGGCGGCCCAGGAACGGCCGACGGCAACGGCCGCGTCCGCCCCGGCACCACCGCTCCCGGGGCCCGTCACCGTCACCGGAACCGAATCGTCCGCGACGGCCTTCGCGACGCCCCGCGCGCTCGCCGCCTTCGCCACCACGGAGCGGTCGAGCCGCACCCGTTCCGGCAGATACGCCGTCGAGGTCTGCGGCTCGCTGCCCCACGGCTTCGCCGTGTACGTCACCCGCTGGTCACCCGCAATCACCGCGTCGGCCCCGGCGTAACGCTCCACCGGCGGCTGCGCCAGCAGCAGTGAACCGACGACGACGGCGAAGGCGCCGATCAGCGCGGCCGCCGCCGTGGTCGCCGCGAACACCGCGCCCCAGGCCCGGCGATGGGCCTTCAGCGAACGCCGGGCGAGAAACGCCGACGCCCGCCGGACCCCGGCCCGCACGTCGTCCCGCACGTCGTCCCGCGTCCGCGCGGCACCCTCGCCACCGTTCCTGTCCCTGTTCCTGTTCCTGTTCCTGCGCCTGGTCCCGTTCCCGTTCCCGTTCCCGTTTCCGTTTCCGTTCCCGTTCCCGTTCCCGTTCCCGTTTCCGTTTCCGTCCCTGTCTCCGCGCCTGGCGCCGTTCCTGCTCATCGCAGCCGACCGCCGTCCATCGTCAGCACGGTGTCCGCCCAGCTCGCCGCCACCGGATCATGGGTGACCATGACGACCGTACGGCCGTCGATCCGCACCGCGTCCCGCAGCAGACCGAGCACCAGCGCCGCCGACTCCGGATCCAGGGAGGCCGTCGGCTCGTCCGCGAAGATCACCTCGGGTCCGGTCACCAACGCCCGTGCCACCGCAACCCGTTGCTGCTGCCCGCCGGAGAGCGTGGCGGGCCCCTGCATACCGCGCCCCGCCAGGCCGACCCGGGTCAGCAGATCCCGCCCGCGGCTCAGCACCTGCTCGTCCTCCGGGTCGGCGCCCGCCAGCACCAGCGGCAGCACGACGTTCTCCTCGATGCTCAGCGAGGGCACCAGATTGAGGGCGTGCGACTGGAAGACGAAGCCGATCCGGTCCCGGCGCAACCGGGTCAGCGCCGCTTCGGAGAGCGCACCGAGATCGGTGCCCCCGATCCGTACCGTGCCCGCCGTCGGACGGTCCAGCCCCGCCGCGCACTGGAGGAACGTACTCTTCCCCGAGCCCGAAGGACCCACCACCGCGGTGAAACTCCCCACCGGCACCGCGCAGCTGACCGCGTCGAGCGCGGTCGTCTCCCGGTCGCCCCGGCCGTGGCGCCGGCTCACCGACTCCAGACTCAGCGCGGCCGCCCGCACCGCCGTGATCGTGTCCACCGTTGATTCCACCATTCCTTCGTCTGCCCGCCGGGTCCGTTCCGACCTGCGTAAACGCTATGAACCGGGGGTCTGCCGGGCGAGGGTGCGCGGTCCCGGAACGGGGGTGCAGCCAGCTCCACCGGGGCGCGGGTGAGGGCCCCACTCCGGCGGCCGGACAACCCCCGTAACGTGGTCCGTCATGAGCACCGCACCCGCCCCGCTGACAGCCGCCATCCGGCGCTCCTGGGATGCATCGCGCTACCTGTTCATCGGCATCGCGGTCGCACTGCTCGCATATGTGAGCGCGTTCCTGGTGGTGGCTGTCCTGCTGTTCGGCGCCGTGATCATCGGGCTGCCCGCACTGCCGGAGGCCGCCAAGGTGCTGCGCCGGTTCGCGGAGTACGAGCGGCGCAGGGCGGCGAAGCGGCTGGGCATCGAGTTCACACCGACGCCGTATCCATCGCTGGAAAGCGCGGAACTCTCCGAGCGGGTGCGGCGCGTACTCACCGATCCGACGGTGTGGCGCGATGCGCTCTGGCTGCCGCTCCAGGCGCTCATGGGCAATGCCGTGGGGTATCTGGCGATGATGTTGTGGCCGGTCGGCCTCCTTGTGGATGGCGCCGCGCTGCCGGTCGTGCGCCTGCTGGACCGGCGGGCCGCCGACGAATACGGCACACCGATGCCCGAGCGGCCCGGCTGGGTGCTGCGCTGGCACTGCGTACTCGCCGACCTGTCGGCCGGCTGGACCAGGTCCCTGCTCACCGCCTCACCGTCCACCGCGCTCGCCGAGCGCATCACCCAGCTGACCGAGAGCCGGGCCGGTGCGGTGGAGGCGCACGGCGCCGAGCTGCGCCGCATCGAACGCGATCTGCACGACGGCGCCCAGGCCAGGATCGTCGCCCTGTCCCTGCGTATCGGCCTCGCCAGACAGCTCCTCGACAGCGACCCGGCCGCCGCGCGCGTCCGTCTGGACGAGGCGCAGGACGGTGCGGAGGCGGCCCTCGCGGAGCTCCGGCACGTCGTGCGTGGCATCCACCCCCCGGTGCTCACGGACCGTGGACTGGCCGGTGCGGTGAGGGCGTTGGCCGCCGACGCGGGAGTGCCCGTCGCGGCGGAACTGGACGGCGTGGAGGACGGCCGGCGGCTACCGGCCGCGATCGAGGCCGCCGCCTACTTCGTCATCGCCGAGGCACTCACCAACATCAGCAAACACAGCGGTGCGACGGCCGCGACCGTGCGCATCGCCCGTACCCCCGGCACCCTGCGCGTGACCATCAGCGACAATGGGCACGGCGGCGCGGACGAACGGCACGGCACCTCGGGGAACCCCTCCACCGGCAGTGGTCTGGTCGGCATCGGGCGGAGGATTGCCGCTCTGGACGGCACCACCCGCATCAGCAGCCCCATCGGGGGGCCGACAGACATCGAAGTGGAGCTGCCGTGCGGATCGTGATCGCCGAGGACAACGCGCTGTTGCGGGAGGGCCTGATCCTGCTGCTCACCAGCTCGGGCCACGAGGTGGTGGCCGACGTGGCGACCGGGCCCGAGGTATTGCCCGCTCTGCTGGCACACCGTCCGGACGCCGCCGTGCTCGACGTACGGCTCCCGCCCACCTTCCGCGACGAGGGGCTGCGCGCCGCGCTCGCCGCCCGCGCGGAGCTGCCCGAACTGCCGATCCTGGTGCTCTCGCAGTACGTGGAGGAGACGTACGCCGCCGAACTTCTCGCCAAGGGCGCGCAGGGCATCGGCTACCTGCTGAAGGACCGGATCGGCCGCGTCGACCAGTTCCTCCAGGCGCTGGAACGGGTGGCGGGCGGCGGCACCGCGCTCGACCCCGAGGTGGTGACCCAGCTGCTGACCCGCAAGTCCTCGGCCCAGCCGCTGCAGAGCCTCACCCCGCGCGAGCGCGAGGTACTGGAACTGATGGCGCAGGGCAAGGCGAACGGCACCATCGCCGCCGAACTCGTCGTGACGGAACGGGCGGTGAGCAAACACATCGGCTCGATCTTCGCCAAACTCGGCCTGGAACCCGACGACGGCACGGTGCACCGACGGGTGCTGGCGGTACTGGCATACCTGGAAGGCAGAGGGGTTCGCTGATCCCGGACCCGATCGGCCGGATGCCCGCCGTCCGGCCGCACCGCTGCCAGCTCCGCGAAGCGTGCCCTGGCGAGAGTTGGTCCACGAAGCGCCGGCGGCGGCTGTGACCCGCTCCGTAAGGGTTCGCGATCGTGTTGGACGCGGGAGTCGCGGGCCGCGAGCCGAAACGAACTTGCCACCCGACCGCTCTACGGGATGACATGCCCCCATGAGCAGAATGGCGCAGGTCCTGGTCCTCGCGCGGTACGAGGACGAGGTGATGGAGCCGCTGACGCGGTTCGACGAGACGCGTACTTGGCGTGGCTGTTTCGAGCGGATACCGGACTGGTTCGTCGGCGGGTGGTATCTCGAGTTCTTCCGCGAAAGCCAGCGCCGCGGGGTCCTCGCGGACCTGGAGGCGCTGCCGTGGAAGGCGCCGCAGTGCGTCCAGGTCATGCTCCACGACGAGGACGACGATTGCTTCGGGCTCTGGATGTTCCAGGACGGGACATTGGCCGAGGTGCCGATCCCGCGCGTCCAGCGGGTCCATACCCCGCCACCACCGTGGTGGGACGACAGCCCCCGCCCCGGATACCTGTGGCGCACGGACGGGCCGGACGCGGAGGAGGTGTCCCCGCACTCCCCCGAGCATGAACAGGACCCACGACTGTGCTGGTGACGAGAACATGGCGGGACAGCCCGTACGAGCTCGTCACCCGGTGGCTTCGCCGGTGCGGGCGGTGAGCTGGGCGGGGGCGGAACCGAATCGGTGATGGCAGAGGAATCACGGGAGATGTCACGGAGAGTGAGAGCCGCTCCGCCTGCCGCCTCAGTAAGGTGACTTCGCATGAACGACACCGACATCGACACCGACACCGAGATCACCGCAGACCTGGTCCGTGACCTGTTGCAGGAGCAACATCCGGACCTTGCAGGGCTGGCCATCCGCGAGGTGGCGGGCGGCTGGGGCAACCAAATGTGGCGCCTCGGGGACGAGTTGGCCGTGCGCATGCAGCGCATGGACCCCACCCCGGAGCTCCAGCTCAACGAGCGGCGGTGGCTACCCGTGCTGGCCCCGCGCCTGCCGCTCCCGGTGCCGACCCCGGTGCGGCTCGGTGAACCGTCCGAGCGCTTCCCCAAGCACTGGACCGTGATGACGTGGGTTCCCGGTGTGCCGCTGGACCACGGCTCGATCAGCCGCGGCGCCCACGCGGCCGACACGCTGGCGGGCTTTCTTCGGGCGCTCCATGTGGAGGCGCCCGCCGAGGCGCCGATCACTACGGAGCGCGGTGGTCATCCCAGGAACTGCACGGACGGCTTCGAGAGCTTCTTCCAGGCCGTCGCCCCCGTCGACATCGCTGCCGACGTCCGGGCCGTCTGGGACGACGCCGTCGCGGCCGACGCGTGGGTGGGCCCGCCGGTGTGGGTGCACGGAGACCTCCATCCCGCGAACGTCGTCGTCTCGGACGGAACGCTCTCGGGCATCGTCGACTTCGGTTGTCTGTTCGCCGGAGATCCGGCGTGGGACCTCGCCGCCGCATGGGTGCTGCTGCCCGCGGGCACGGCCTCACGCTTCTTCGACATGTACGCGCGTGCCGACGAGGCGGCGATCCGGCGCGCCCGCGGGCTGGCCGCCATGAAGAGCCTCTTCCTGATGCTCATGGGGCAGAACGGAGATCGGGGCCTTCCCGGCGGCAAGCCGAACTGGGGACCTGCGGGCCGGGCGGCACTTGATCGTGTCCTGAAGGGCGTTTGATTCCTGGTCGAGGCCAGGCGGCAGCCCCGCCTTCGTGGGTTCATCGGTCATCACGCGTGGTGGGGATGCCAAGGTCCGCCGCCGTACGCTGCCCGTGGCCCCGATCGAGCCGGCCGATCGAGCCGGCCGAGCTTCTCCTCGGCGTCGGCCAGGCCGGCCTGGAGACCCTGGTGCACCGGGATCGCGGCAGTCCGTTCGCGTGGCGCCGTCGCCCGGCCGCGTACGGTCTGCGCATGACGAGGACCGCGCCGGCCAGACCGGTGTCCGTGGAGGCCGTGTTCCCGGAGCTGGCCCCCTACCGGGCCCGGACGACCCGGTTGCACCCGACCGGGGCGGCCCGGCACGCATGACAGTCATGTCGGCGGGCCGATGCTGTGGCCGGACGGCGAACCATGGCCGGTCTGCCACGAGCCGCACCGGCGCGAGACCGGAGGGTACGCACCGCAGGAGATCCACAGCGCCCGGGCCGCAGGCGTCCGGCCGCCGAGCCGGCCATGGCCCCGCGCGGGAACTCCCGAGAAGGACCTTTCGGTGCCCTTCGTGGGGCTGGCCCAGTTCTTCCGCCGTGACATCCCAGGCCTTCACCGTGGGCCCGACGGTGCAGACCTGGTGCAGCTCTTCCGCTGCCCCCGCACCCACGGCCCGTACCTGGAGCGCCGCTACCACCTGCGGTGGCGACAGGCCGGGCAGACCGAGGACGCGGAACGCTTCCTCGCTGTTCCGCCCGAAATGCCCCTGCTCGACGGGAGCACGAGCTCCCCGAGCCGTGTGTCCTGCACCCGGAAGAGGTGGACAGCTATCCCTGGGCGGAGGACGACACGCTGCCCGCCTCGCTGATCGCGCGCATCGACGCGTGGGACGACGCCCAGGTATCGGAACACGGCCCCGATGCCCCCTGCTACCAGTACGACCTGTCGATCCCTCCCGGCTGGCGCGTCGGCGGCTGTCCCAGCTGGGCGTCGACGGGCCCGATGGCCATCGACTGCGCGTCCTGCGCAACCCCCATGCGACTGCTGCTGACGGCCGAGGGCTACGAGATGGACGCCGGCTCTCACAGCTGGATGCCACTGGAGGACCGGGACCCGACCCTGAGGGGGAAGGCATCGATCCGGGGTGGCCAGTCCGTTGCCCAACCCACTCGGCTCCGCTTCGGCCGGGACCGGGACCTGCACGTCTTCGTCTGCCCGGCCGGCCCCGAGCACCCGCCCCAGTGGGTGCTCGCCCAGGCGTTTCACGGCGAAGGACCAGGTCCCCTCCTGACGAGATCTCGACGCTTCGTCCCACCGACGCTCCCGTGCGGGCCGACTGTTGTACTCACCGCCGGGGCTGTCGGCGCGGCGAGTGCTTCGTGGCGATGGCCATGAAGACCGCCCGAACAGCACGGCCAAGGCCTCTGGGCCGCAGCCGGGTGCCGGAGGCGGCGGCACCCGGCTCGGCGTTCCGGTTCCGGGGAGCGACTGCGCGCACTCGGAGGAACTCGTCGTGATCCGCACCTCGCCCTCGACGGACACCCGGACAGTACGCCCTACTTCGGTGCCTGGAAGCCGCCGATCCTCTGCTCAAGCAATTCGGCCAGCCGCAGCGGGGTGCGGTCCTCGAACATCGGACCGATGAGCTGCACTCCCACCGGCAGACCCTCGGGCGACCGGCCCGCTGGTATCACGGTGGCGGGCAGACCGGGCATGGTGGCCAGACCGGCCCAGACGAGCTGGTCGAAGTACGGATACCCGACGCCGTCGATGTCGATCCGACGTTTCATCAGGTCGGGGTCGTGGTCGTGCGGGAACGCGGGCGTGGGCGTGATGGGACACACCACGGCGTCGAACTCGGCGAAGAACCGGCGCCAGCCATGGCGGTGGAACTCGCGAAGGCCGTTCGCCTCGATCCAGTCGCGGTGGCTGAACACCATGCCACGCAGCCGTGCCGCATCGAGACTCTCGTCGTCTGCGCCCAGTCCGGCGGCGCGGGCCTGCAGCTGCTCGTACGCTTCGACGGGAAAACGTGCAACGGAGCCCGAGAACAGGAACTTCGTGTAGAGCACCGCGGCTTCGGTCGGATCGGGCAGCAGCGGGCTGTCCCGCTCTACGCGGGCACCGCCGTCGGCAAGCGCGTCGGCCACCCGGCCCACGCCCGCCCGCACGGCGGACCCGGTCGGTATGAGCGGATGTTCGTCGAGGACCAGGACCCGGAAGTCGCGGAGCCGTTCGTGACGCGCGGGCGGCAGCGTCGGGTGGTACGCCAAACCGAGCGTCAGGGGGTCCGGTCCGGCCATGACGTCGAGCAGGAGCGTGAGGTCGCGGGCGGTGCGCGCCATCGGACCGACGACGGCGAGGTCATGCTCGACCGGCAGGGCCGGACCGGGCGGCGGGACCATGCCGCGGCTCGCCGCCAGCCCGAGTGTCGGCTTGTGCGCGTAGATGCCGCAGAAATGCGCGGGGGTGCGCAACGAACCGGCGAGGTCGGAGCCGATGGACAGCGCGCCGAATCCGGACGCCAGGGCCGCCGCCGAGCCGCCGGAGGATCCGCCCGACGTACGCCGGTGGTCCCACGGGTTGTTGGTGGTGCCGTAGATCTCGTTGAAGGTCTGCACGTCCTGCAGCCCCACGGGCACATTGGTCTTGCCGAGCACCACCGCGCCCGCGGCCTTGAGCCGCGACACCTGCACCGCGTCCTCGGCCGGCACGAAGTCCCGGTGCGACGGCATACCCCAGGTCGTGGGCAGCCCTGCAATGTCGTACGACTCCTTGACCGTCACCGGAATGCCCAGCAGCGGCCGGTCCTCACCGCGGGCACGCGCCCGGTCGGCATCGCGCGCGGCGGCCCGTGCACGGTCGAAGTCCGGCACACAGATCGCGTTGATCGCATCGTCGTCCCGTTCGATACGGGCGATCGTCTCGTCGGTCAGTTCCGCCGAGGTCACTTCACCGGCACGCAGGGCAGCCGCGAGTTGTCCGGCCGTAGAAAATTTCCACTCCATGAATCCGACCGTATGGGCCTGTGGAAGAGGGCACGAAATACCACTTCGCACAACGGGGTGACGGTGCGTCTCAGCCGCACTCGTCCGGCCCGCCACTGCGTTGGTTCCGGGCTCCGTTGATCCGCTCGCGGAGCGGCTGCCGAGCCGGCGGCCGTCGAACCGGCCGGTCGTCCCGGGCTGCGGGCCGTGCATTCGATCGGCGGCCTTCTCCCAAGACTTCTGCGAGATCCACAACAGCCGGTGCCACCGCGACGGGCCGTACCCGTAGCCACGGCACGCCCGAGTCCCACTCGCGTCGGGCAGCCCGGACGGGCAGGATGCTGTGTGCCGTGTCGCGTCGCCAGGAGGTCCCGCATGTCCAGCCAGAGCCAGCCCGTGCCGTTCACCGCCGACGACTACCGGGCCCGCATGACGCGCGCGGCCGACACCGCCGCCGAGGCCGGGCTCGCGGGCGTACTGGTCGCTCCCGGCCCCGATCTCGTCTACCTCACCGGCTATCGGCCCGTGAACACCGAACGCCTCACCGTCCTCGTCCTCACACCGGGGCAGGACCCGGTCCTCGTCGTCCCGACGCTGGAGGCCCCGGACGCCGAGGAGGCCGTCGGCGCCCCGGCGCTCACCCTGCGGGACTGGACCGACGGCACGGACCCCTACGCCGTCACCGCCCCGCTGCTCGACGGCCGCGGCCGGTTCGGGATCAGCGACAACGCCTGGGCGATGCATCTGCTCGGGCTTCAGCGGACGCTGCCGGACACCTCGTACGTCTCGCTCACCGAGGCCCTGCCGATGCTGCGCGCGGTGAAGGACGCCCACGAGCTGGAGCGGATCGCCGCCGCCGGAGCCGCCGCCGACGCCACGTACGGCGAGATCCTCAAGGTGCGCTTCTCCGGCCGCAAGGAGACCGACATCGCCGCCGAACTGGCCGCACTGCTCAAGCGGTTCGGGCACTCCCAGGTCGACTTCACGGTCGTCGGCTCCGGCCCCAACGGCGCCAATCCGCACCACGAGGCCGGGGAGCGCACCATCGAGCGGGGCGACATGGTCGTACTCGACTTCGGCGGCCTCAAGCACGGCTACGGCTCGGACACCTCCCGCACGGTCCACGTCGGCGAACCCACCGCCGAGGAGCAGCGGGTCCACGACATCGTGCGGGAGGCGCAGGAGGCGGGCTGCAAGGCGGTCCGGCCGGGCGTCGCCTGCCAGGAGATCGACCGGGCGGCCCGCGCCGTCATCACCGAGTTCGGCTACGGCGAACGCTTCATCCACCGCACCGGCCACGGCATCGGCGTCACCACCCATGAACCGCCGTACATGATCGAGGGCGAGGAGCAGCCGCTGGTGCCCGGGATGTGCTTCTCGGTGGAGCCTGGCATCTATCTGCCGGGCCGGTTCGGGGTACGGATCGAGGACATCGTGACCGTGACCGAGGACGGCGGCCGGCGCCTCAACAGCACGGCACGCGAGCTCGCGATCGTCGAGTAGCCGGACGCGGGGGCCCCGCCCGCCGCGCCCGAGCCCCCTCAGCCGTCGGCCAGCACCACGCACGACTCCGGCGGCAGACGCAGCAGCCCGTCGGCGCCCGGGGCCGCCACCGGCTCCCACGCCGCCACCACCCGGTCCCCGCCGCCCCGGTGCCGACCGCCGCCCAGCGGGATCACGGCCGGCTTCTCGCCCAGGTTGACCGCGATCCGCAGATCGCCCCTGCGGTACGCCAGCCAGCGCGCCCGTTCGTCGTGGGCGGTGCGCACCGACGCCAGATCCGGATCGCTGAGGTCGGGCAGCGCGCGGCGCAGCGCGATCAGCTCCCGGTACCAGGCGTGCAGGCGGGCGTGCGGCTCCCGCGACGGTTCGGTCCAGTCCAGACAGGAGCGGTCGCGGGTGGCCGGGTCCTGCGGGTCCGGAATGTCGTCCGCCGCCCAGCCGTGCGCCGCGAACTCCCGCCGCCGGCCGTTGCGGACCGCCTCGGCGAGCTCCGGATCGGTGTGGTCGGTGAAGAACTGCCAGGGAGTGCGGGCGCCCCACTCCTCGCCCATGAACAGCATCGGAGTGAAGGGCCCGGTCAGCACGAGGGCCGCGGCGCAGGCCAGCCGGCCGGGGGAGAGCGTCGCGGAGAGCCGGTCGCCCAGGGCCCGGTTGCCGATCTGGTCGTGGGTCTGCGCGTAGCCGACGAAGCGGTGGGCGGGCGTGCGGGCGATGTCGACGGGGCGGCCGTGGGTCCGGCCCCGGAAGCTGGAGTACGTCCCGTTGTGGAAGAACGCACTGGTCACGGTCTTGGCGACGGCAGCCAGCGGAGCCTGGGCGAAGTCCGCGTAATAGCCCTGGGACTCACCGGTCAGCGCGGTGTGCAGGGCGTGGTGGAAGTCGTCGTTCCACTGGGCGTGCAGCCCGATGCCACCCGATTCGCGCGGAGTCGTGGTCCTCGGGTCACAGAGGTCGGACTCGGCGATCAGCGGCAGCGGACGGCCCAGTTCCGCCGCGAGCGCGTCGGCCGCCGTCGACAGTTCCTCCAGGAAGGTCAGCGCCCGGCCGTCGGCCAGGGCGTGGACCGCGTCCAGCCGCAGCCCGTCCAGCCGGTAGTCCCGCAGCCAGCCGAGCGCGCTGCCCAGCAGGAAGGCCCGCACCTCGTCCGAACCGGGGGCGTCCAGATTGACCGCCGCCCCCCACGGCGTGTGATGGGTCTCGGTGAAGTACGGGCCGAAGGCCGGGAGGTGATTGCCGGACGGGCCGAGATGGTTGTGGACCACGTCCAGCAGGACCGCGAGCCCCAGACCGTGCGCCGTGTCGACAAAGCGCTTCAGCCCGTCCGGTCCTCCGTACGGCTCGTGCACGGCCCACAGCGACACCCCCTCGTACCCCCACCCGTGGGTACCGGGGAACGGGCAGACCGGCATCAGCGACACATGGGTGACACCGAGCTCGGCCAGATGCCCCAGCCTGGCGGCCGCGGCGTCGAAGGTGCCCTCCTCGGTGTACGTACCGATGTGCAGCTCGTACAGCACGGCGCCCGGCAGCCCGCGGCCGGACCAGTCGCTGCGCCATTCGAACAACGAGTGGTCGACGACGGCGCTCTCGCCGTCCGGCCCGTCCGGCTGGCGCCGCGAACGGGGATCGGGAAGCACCCTCCCGTCGCTCCCGCCCCCGCTTCCGCTCCCGCCCCCGTCCGGGACGAAGCCGTAGCGGTCCCCGTCCGAAGCCGGTGCCTCGGCCTTCCACCAGCCGGAGCGGGCCGGATCACGCTCCATCGCCCGCGGCTCGCCCGCCAGCCGCAGCCCCACCTCGTCCGCATCCGGTGCCCATACCTCGAACAGCATGCAACGCTCCTCGTCTCATCGCCCCGCGCCCCATCGTGGGCAGCGGCCACGATCACCGGCCCACAACACTGGATCGAGCCCGTTACTGGCGATTAAGGTCTGGTTCTGATCATTGCCCCGTCAGGTTCCGCTCAATACGCACTCCCTCGTACGGCTGTGGAGACCGAGATGACTGTGCCGTCGTTCCCGCCCGGCTTCCTCTGGGGAGCCTCAGCATCCGCCTTCCAGACCGAGGGGGCGTCCGACACCGACGGCAAGGGCCCCTCCGGCTGGGACGCCTTCGCCGCACAGCCCGGACGGATCAAGGACGGCACCGACACCACCCGCGGCACCGGCTTCCACCAGCACTACCGCGAGGACGTCGCCCTGCTGGCCGGCCTCGGCGCCGACGCCTTCCGGTTCTCCGTCAGCTGGCCGCGCGTCGTGCCCGGCGGCAGCGGACCGGTCAACCCGCAGGGGCTCGACTTCTACGACCGCCTCGTCGACGAACTGTGCGCCCACGGCATCACCCCGGCCCCCACCCTCTACCACTGGGACACCCCGCTGCCGCTCGACGAGGAGGGCGGCTGGCTCAACCGCGACACCGCCTACCGCTTCGCCGAGTACGCGGGCATCGTCGCCGAGCGCCTCGCCGACCGCGTACCGATGTGGATCACCATCAACGAACCGGCCGAAGTGACACTGCTCGGCTACGCCCTCGGCGAGCACGCACCGGGCCGCACCCTTCTCTTCGACGCCCTGCCCGCCGCCCACCACCAGCTCCTCGCCCATGGCCTCGCCGTCCGCGCGCTGCGCGGCGCGGGCGCCGACAACATCGGCATCGCCGTCTCGCACACCCCCGTCTGGACCGCCGGCGACCGCGACGAGGACCGCCTGGGCGCGGAACTGTACGACACCATCACCAACTGGATGTTCGCCGACCCGGTCCTCACCGGCCGCTACCCCGACGAGAACATCGCCGCACTGATGCCCGGCCCGGTCCAGGACGACCTGGCGACCATCTCCACCCCGCTCGACTGGTACGGGATCAACTACTACAACCCCACCCTCGTCGGCGCCCCCGACACCAGCACCCCGGAGACCTTCTCCGGCTACCGGATGCCCCCCGAACTCCCCTTCGGCATCCGCGAGATAGAGGGCTACGAGAAGACCGACTTCGGCTGGCCCGTCGTCCCCGACGGCCTGCGCGAAACCCTCGTCCAGCTCCACAGCCGCTACGGCGACCGCCTCCCGCCGCTCTACATCACCGAGAACGGCTGCGCCGTCGACGAGCCCGCCGAGGACACCCGCCGGATCGCCTACCTCGAAGGACACCTGCGGGCCCTGCGCACCGCCATCGACGCCGGGGTCGACGTGCGCGGCTACTTCACCTGGTCGCTCACCGACAACGTCGAATGGACCGAGGGAGCCAGCAAGCGCTTCGGCCTCGTCCACATCGACTACGAGACGCTGCGCCGGACCCCCAAGGACTCCTACGCCTGGTACCGCGACCTGATCCGTACGCAGAAGACGGGCAGCCCGGCACGCTGACCTCACGAACGGCCCCGGAGTGATCCATACTTCGCCGCATGGTTGCTTCATGGTGGCCCCGGGCCGGCCTCGGGATACTCGTGCACTGGACGCCCGCCTCCGTACCGGGCTGGGCCCCGCCGTACGTCCCCGCGGCCGAACTCCCCCTGGCCGGGCGCCGGTCGCCGCTCGGCTGGACACCGTACGCCGAGTGGTACGAGAACGCGCTCCGGTACCCCGGCAGCCCCGTCTCGGCCCACCACCGCGCGACCTACGGCAGCCGCCCGTACACCGCCTTCGCGGGCGACTTCAACGACGCCCTGGACCAGTGGGATCCCACCGCATGGGCCCGTGACTTCCGTGCAGCGGGAGCCCGTTACGCCGTCCTCGTCACCAAGCACCACGACGGCTTCTGCCTCTGGCCCTCCGAGGCCGCCAACCCGCACCGGGCCGGCTGGCACACCCCACGCGACGTCGTCGGCGAATTCGCCGAAGCCGTACGGGCCGAGGGACTGCGGTTCGGCATCCACTACTCCGGCGGACTCGACCGGACCTTCGACGACCGCCCGATAGGAACCGGCGCGGACATCGTCTCGGCCGTCCCGCGCGGATGCTACCCCGCCTACGCCGGCGCCCAGTTGTGCGAACTGATCCGCTGTCACCACCCCGACATACTCTGGAACGACATCGGCTGGCCCGGACCACGCACGGACGTCCAGAAGATCGTCGAGTACTACCGCTTCACCGTCCCGCACGGCGTCGTCAACGACCGGCTGCTGCCCCGCACACCGCTCCGGCGCACACTGTCCCTCCCCGGAGCCAGGGCCCTGTACAACAACTGGGAACGCCGCACCACCGCCCCGAGCGAGGGCTTCGCACCGCGCCGGCCCCCGTACTACGACTTCCGCACCCCGCAGTCCGCCCGCTGCGCCGGTCCGGACCCGTACGAGATCACCCGCTCCATCGACCACGGCTTCGGCTACAACCGCAACTCCCCGCCCGAGGCGCACCTCGGCCGGCAGGCGCTGGAATCGCTGGTACGGGAGACGGCGGCCCGGGGCGGCAATCTGCTGCTCAACGTGGGGCCACGCGGCGAGGACGCGAAGATCCCCGCCGCGCAGCGTCTCCGCCTGCAATGGCTGGCGGAAACAGCCCCCGAACTCACACGAGATGGACGCGTTCCTGGACGACGCGATGACCGGCCTTCGTGAACGCGGCCGCCATCGGCACATTGCCCCGGTCGGTGGCGCCCGAGATGAACTCGGCACCCTCGGCCGCCAGGAACCGGGTGCACTCCGCGAGCAGGTCGTACCCGTAGCCGTGCCCCCGCTGCTCGGGCACGACACCGATGAAGCCGACGCACGGGCCGGACGGGTTGTGGGCGGGCACCTGGATGCCGGCCAGTTCACCGCCGGCGGTGTACGCCAACTGCCACCAGGAGCGCGGCGAGGGGCACCAGTGGAAGAATTCGAGCTCCTCCCGCGCCGCCTGCTCCACACCGCCAGGGCCCTCGATGGCTTTCCGGGCATGGGCGTCCAGCGTGACGGAGTGGACCCGGCGCAGCACATCGAGGATCACCTCGTCGTCCGGCTCCGGCCGGAACTCCAGCCGCCCCGGCTGCTCGGGCAGGCCGGACTCCGGTGTCCACCGGTAGCTGTACCGCTCGACCAGCGGCTTCATCCCGGCCGCGCGGGCGGCGGAGATCCGGCCCTCCGCGGCGGCCCGGACGTCGGGCCGCTCCCGCCAGTCGGCGGGCAGGATCAGTTCGTACTCGGCGTGCAGCGGGGCGCGGCGCAGCAGTTCGGCGCCCGCCGCTTCCTCGCCATCGGCGAAGTCGAACCAGTTGAGCAGCACCGGCTCGGTGTCGTGGGGCCCGGCCCACCAGGCGGCACGGGCCACCACGACCTCGTCGCGCAGGGCGATCCAGGTCCACTCGGGGCGGTAGTCGCCGCCGTTGTCCGCGGTGGCGTACCGGTGCCCGAACGCGGCGCGGCCGACGAGATCACGGCCCCGCATGGTGTGGAAAAGGTGTGCGTCGCTCTCGGTGAGCGCGCGGATGACCAGATCGGTCATGGAACAGTCCTCCGGAAGAAAGCGATGCGCTCCCGGTCAGACCGAAACCGCCCGGCGAACGGGACGGGAGCGCGGGAACGAAATGGTGGGTGTACGCACTGTTCTCGCCTCCTTCCTCGGTTCTCGGGCGGAGCCGTCACCGTAACCTGGGGGCCGGCGAACCGTCCACCGGATTCAGTCCCACACCATGTCGAAGGACCGCTCGAAGTTCACGTACCCGAGACGGGCGAAGGCCTTGGCCATCGGGACGTTGCCGAGGTCGGTGGCGGCCCGGATGCGTTCCACACCGTCCTGCGCGGCCAGCACCCGGGTGCCCTCGGCGAGGATGTCGTCGATGTAGCCGTGGCCGCGGTGGGCGGGCAGCACACCGAGGTACGCGACGATCGGGTTGTAGTCGTTGCGGGCCGGGATCACGAAGCCGACCGGATCGCCGTCCGGCAGCTCGGCGATCCGCCACCACTCGCGCGGTGTCCGGTACGTCGCCAGCTCCTCGTCGTAGTGCTTCTCGGCGGCCGCACGGGTGCCGAGCCCGGACGCCAGGTCGGCCTGCCCGTGGGCGTCGAGAGTGCCCTCCATCACCGGTGTCATCAGCGCGAGAAGGTCCTCGCGACCCTCCACCGGGCGGAACCGGAGCCGGCCGCTGTCGGCGGGGACCGGAGTGCCGGCGCGCCACTCCAGACGGAGCCGCTCGACCAGCATCCGCGCACCGGAACGCTCCATGACCCGGATCCGGGCCTCGACGCCCTCACGGACGGCCGGATCCTCGCGCCAGTCGGCCGGTACGAAGCGCCCGTACTCGGGCCGAGGGGCGCCGGCCGGCACGACCGCGGCCGTCGCCGCCTCCAGCAGCTTCAGGCCCGCCTCGCCGCGTTCGGGCTCGGGCTCGGTGTCGTCCAGGTCGAAGAAGTCGAGGAACAGCGGCGTTTCCCCGTTCTGGCTCCACCACGCGAGCCGCGCCACCACCTGCCCGCCGCGCATCGCCACCCACATCCACCCGGGCCGGCGGCGCCCGCTCTCCAGGTCCTCGGCGAGTTCGTGATCGAGGGTGTACGACAGCCGGAGGAAGAGCGCGAGCTCCTCGGGGCCGGCGAGCGGACGGATGGTCAATTCCAGTGGTGCACGGGTCACACAAGCTCCTTGAAGTGCGCACAAAGGCCCACCGGCGAATGCCGGGCGGGCCGCGGCGGGAGACGGTAGCAGCGTCGTCGCCGCCATGCGCGGGGATATCCGCGACGGCGCCGTGCGGGCCGAGGGGCGGAGCGCGGGCATGTTCTGGACACTCCGGGGCGGTCGGACCGACAATTGGCCGCGTGACGTCCTCCTTCGAGTCCCACACGTATCCCGTGCGGCTGTCCGACGCCCAGCGCGACCGTGTGCTCGGCGTACTCAGAGACGGCGCGGCACAGGGCAAGCTCTCCCACGACACCTTCATGCGGCGCATGGAACTGGTCCTCACCGCCCGCCGCCCCGAGGAACTGGAGGCGCTCACCGCCGACCTGGAGAGCGAGGGCCGCTGGTCCCGGCGGGTACTCCGGGTGGTGAGCGGGGTGTCCGGATTCCCCGGCCGGGTGCGCCGCGTCTGGCAGACCGAACGGCTCCCCAAGCTCCTGCTCCCGGCGCCGAGCCCGCACCCGCTGCGGATCGGCCGCGATCCGGTGAACGGGCTGCGGCTCAACCACGAGACCGTCTCCCGGCAGCACGCGGAGCTCACCGCCCAGGGCGGCCACTGGCTGCTGCGCGACCTCGGCTCGACCAACGGCACCTGTGTCAACGGCCAGCGGGTCACCGGCACGGTCCCGGTACGCGACGGGGACCAGGTGAGCTTCGGCCGGATGAGCTTCCGGCTCTCCGCGCCCGTCCTCGGACCCCCTGCCTGACAGCCGGCCGGGCCCCGCTGAGGGCCCGGCCGGAGCCGCTCGAACGACCGGGCCGGGCCCCGTCGAGGCCCGGCGACGGGCGGCCCGGCTCAGATCCGCTGGTGCAGGCCGCGTCCTCCGAGAGTGAGGAAGACCTCGCCGACCGCCTCGGAGAGCGTCGGATGGGCGTGTACGTGACGGGCCCCATCGGCCGGTTCGGCGTCCCACCCCACGATCAGCTGGCTCCCGGCGATCATCTCGGAGACCTGCGGCCCGACCAGATGCACCCCGAGGACCCGCCCGTCCCGTTCGGCGACCACCTTCACCATCCCGCCCCGCCCGTGCACCATCCCCTTGGCCACGGCGGTCAGTGGCATGCTGCCCACCGTGACATCGTGCCCGGCGTCACGGGCCTGTGACTCGGTCAGGCCCACCGCGGCGGTCTGCGGGGACGAGTACGTGTCCGCCTGCAGGAGCCGGCCGACCGTCCCTGGGTGCGCTGCGCGATGGAACCCGTGGTCCAGGGCCGGCCGTTCCTGGACCTGGCCTGCGGGGAAGCCGGCTTCACACCCCGTACGGCGGTGCGCACCGAACACACGTCGACAGCGGTACGGATGGCGGCGTCCGGGGTCGGAGTCGCCACGGCTCCGGCGCACGTCGTCCGGGGAGCGGTCGGCGAGGACTGCGCGGTCCTCGCCGTCGACCCACCGTGGCGGCGCCGACTGGCGGTCTTCTCCCGCGTGCAACTCACGGGGGCCGCCGCCGCGTTCACGGAACTGCTCGCGGGCGCCCGGCCGCCCGGCTCCCGCACACCGACCGACTGAGACCGCCCGGACCGGGCTCACCGCCAGGCGGGTCGCACCGCATTCACCCGTACGGCCGCACGCCGACTGCGCGACGCCCGCGCCGGTGATCCCCTGGTGGGGAACCGCGCCGCACACCGGCGCCCTGACGCCCCGGGGGTACGGATGCAGGCCGACGCGCCGGAAGGCATATCCGCACCGGACCTCGGCCGCCGAGCGCACCGGCCGGTGCGCGGCCCCCGCCCGAGCACCGGCCCCAGCCTGCTCGAACCCGGCGCGGCGCACGACCCCTACCGGCTCTACCGGGTCCTGCGCGAGGAATACCCGCTCAGCTACGACGCACCTCTGGGCGCCTGGCTGGTCAGCCGGTACGCGGACGTGGCCACGGCCCTCACCGACCCCCGGTTCACCGGCCTCCCGCACGACACCGCACCCCGCGGCGCCCCCGCCCCGCTCGGCCTCTGCCACGGCGACCCACTCTGCGCACCCCGCAATCAGCCCCAGGCGACGCCGGAGGCGGTGCCATGTCACGCGTCAGGCCCTGGGATGGTGCCACGTCACATGTCAGATGGCGAGGCGGTGCCACGTCACATGTCTGACCCAGGGACGGTGCCATGTCACGCGTCAGACCCCGGGGCAGTGCCACGTCACATGTCAGACCCGAGTCCGAGCACCGGTCCGTATCCGGTGACACGTCACACGGCGGGCCCCGATTCAGTACCACGTCACATGTGGGACCCCACATCGGTACCACGTCACATGTCGG
>NZ_JBEYFB010000011.1:0-164003 GCF_040634135.1 Streptomyces sp. NPDC007164 | reverse complement strand
GGACTCCCCATCCGCACCACGTCACATGTCGGACTCCCCATCCGCACCACGTCACATGTCGGACTCCCCATCCGCACCACGTCACATGTCGGACTCCCCATCCGCACCACGTCACATGTCGGACTCCACATCGGTGCCTGATCCATCGGTGCCACGTCACATGGCCGCGCGCATCGAGCGGACCGCGTATGTGCTGGCGCGCCGGATCGCGGGCCGGCAACAGGCCGACCTCGTCGAGGAGTTCTGCCGCTGGCTGCCACTCGGCGCCGCCCCTGGCACGAGCGCCCGCCGCTACGCCGGCCGGCAGTCCGGCCTCATGCCAGGCACCACCCCCGGCATCGCACGAAGCACCCGGCCCGGCGCCGCACCAGCCATCGCCCATGGCACCCCGCCCGGCATTGCCCACGGCACCCCGCCCGGCATCGCCGCACTCATCGCCGCCACACCCTGCACCCGGCACACCGGCCTCCGCGAGACCGCGCTCGCCTCCTTCCTCGCCAATGTGCTGGACGCTCCCGACCTGCTCGCCGCCCTGCGTGCCGTACCCGCACTGGCCGACCGGGCCTGGACGGAGTCGCTGCGCCGCGATCCGCCGGTCCAGGTGGTGCTGCGCCGCACCGTCACCGAGGTCACCCTCAGCGGCGGCACGCTCCCCGCCGGGGCGGACGTCGCCTGTCTGATCGGCGCGGCCGGCCGCGATCCGGAACGGTTCGCCGCCCCCGACCTCTTCGACCCCTTCCGCGGCGACCAGGGCCGGTCCCTCACCGGCCCCGCCTCCTGCCCCGCCGTCCTGCTCGGCAGGCTGGAGGCCCGGCACGGCCTGCGCGCGCTGCTCGACGCGATGCCCCGGCTCCGCTGGGCGGACGGATTCCGCCCGGCCGGCACCGGGCTGCTCACCCGAGGTCCGCGGGCGCTCCTCGTCCGGCCCGGCTGAGCAGCGCCACCGGCCGCCCGGCGAAGAGTTCGGTGAGCGCGACGGAGCCTCCGGCGAACTCCCGGCCGGGCGTCAGCAGATCGGTCCACGGACCGTCGTCCGGCAGTACCAGTTCCGTGTCGTGCCAGCCGCCCGACTCCGCCAGCCGCAACGACAGCCTGGTCACCGCGGTGATCACCGCGCCGGAGCGGCAGAACGCCAGACAGTGCGCGGCCGCCGGACCAAGGGCGTCCAACGGGGCATACGTACCGGACGGGCCGAACACCTCCGGGCGTTCGCGCCGCAGCCGCAGGGCGGCCGCCGTGAGTTCGCCCTTCTCGCCGAGGGCCCCGTCCCCGTCCGGTTCGTGGAACGGCCGCCGGTTGTCCGGATCGACCAGCGCCACGTACTCCCGCTCCGTGCCCTGGTACAGATCCGGCACCCCCGGCATGGTCAGCTGTACCAGCGCCGCCCCCAGCACATTGGCCCGCACATAGGGGTCGAGGGTGCTCGCGAACCGCTCCAGCGTCTCGCGCACCGGTCCGCCGCCGGCGGCCGGCCCGGCCGCCACGAAGTCCGTCACGGCCCGCTCGTACACCGGATCGGGCTCGGTCCAGCGGGTGAAGAGACCCGCCTCGCGCACCGCCTTCAACAGCGCCGGCTCCAGCCGGCCCGCCATCTCGCCGCCCGGCACCTTCGCGCAGCCCACCGCGGTCTGCCAGGCCTGCCAGGCGAGCTGCGGGTCCGGAGCGGTGGCCGGGGTCGCCCGTTCCAGCTCGGTCAGCAGCCCGGACCACGACTGCGGGCACTCCGTCAGCACCGCGATGCGGGCCCGTACATCGGCGCTCCGCTTGGTGTCATGGGTGGTCAGCACCGTTCCGGTGGCCGGCCAGTCGCGGGCCAGCCGGGCGCAGAAGGCGTGGAACTCCTCCGGCGTCACCGCGGGCTGCCCGGGGTCGCCGCCCACCTCGTTCGCCGAGATCAGCGGCATGTACTGGTAGAACGCCGTGTCCTCGACCGACTTGGCGCGCAACGCGGAGGCGGTCTGCGCGAACCGGGCGCAGAACGCGGCCCGCCCGCGCCCCTCACCGAGCCGCCCCAGCGCCAGCTCCCGGACCACATCGACGGCCGAGGCCTCCTGGGCGACGGCGAACATCGCCTTCGCGTCCCGTACGACCGCGTCCGACAGCGTCTCCTCGGCCGTCTCAGTGCAGGGCCCGCCGGCCGTCACGTACGGGCGGTAGACGGGCACCCGCACCAGCAGTTCGCGCACCGCGGCGTGCAGCGCCCACGGGGCGTGGTCGCGCAGCGCGGGGTCCGCCGCGCAGATCCGTACCGCGAGCCGGGTCAGCAGCTCGGTCTCGGCGGCCAGTTCGTGCGTCACCACCCGGTACGCGGCGCGGCGGACGGTCGCCGTCCAGTGGCCGCCGCGGTCGCCGGCGGGGCCCGCGTACTCCCGGTAGCGGCCGACCAGCTCCGCAGCCCCCATCGGGTCGACGAACAGGCCGTCCACCCGGTGCAGGGCGTCGTACCCGGTCGTCCCCGCGACGGCCCAGTCCGCGGGCAGCGGTTCGCCGCCGGTGAGGATCTTCTCGACCACCGTCCACCGTCCGCCGGTCCCCGCCGACAGCCGTTCCAGGTACGCCGCGGGTTCGGCCAGCCCGTCGGGGTGGTCGATGCGCAGCCCGTCGACGACACCGTCCCGGACCAGTTCGAGGATCTTGCCGTGGGTGGCGGCGAAGACCTCGGGGTCCTCCACCCGCACCCCGATGAGCTCCGAGATCGTGAAGAACCGCCGGTAGTTCAGCTCGGTACGGGCCAGCCGCCACCAGCCGAGCCGGTAGTGCTGGGTGTCCAGCAGCTCGGGCAGCGGCAGCCCGGCGGTGCCGGTACGCAGCGGGAACTCCTGCTCGCCGTGGCGCAGTACGTCCCCGTCCACCCGGAGCCCGCCGATCTCGTCGCCGATCGGTCCGCCGAGTACCGGCAGCAGCACCTTCCCACCGCCTGCCGCCCAGTCGATGTCGAACCAGCGGGCGTACGGCGATCCGGGCCCTTCGCGCAGCACCTCCCACAGCGCGTGGTTGTGGCGGGGGACGGCGGCCATGTGGTTCGGCACGATGTCCACGATCAGCCCGAGACCGTGCTCGCGCGCCGTGCGGGCCAGTTCCCGCAGCCCCTGTTCACCGCCGAGCTCGGCGCGTACCCGGCCGTGGTCGACGACGTCGTAGCCGTGCCGGGAGCCGGGCACGGCCTCCAGGACCGGGGACAGATGCAGATGCGAGACGCCGAGCGCGGCGAGATACGGCACGGCCCGTCCGGCGGCCGAGAACGGGAAGTCGGGCTGGAGCTGGAGCCGGTAGGTGGCGGTGGGCGTCATGCGGACGTTCGTACCCAGCCTGGCGGCTTCTGTGTCACGGAACGCCGCAAAGGGCTCGACCGGCGGTGTCCCCGCCCGCCCGGCCGGACGGCCCCAGGCCCTACGCGGGCCGCTGCAGCACCGCCATGCTGCGCCCGACCAGCGTCACCCGATCGCCCCCGGCCACCTTCGGCCCGGAACCGGGCATGACGCCGACCGGGCGCGCCGTGTCGACCACCACCAGCCACTGCCGGCCGTGGTTCACCGGCACGGAGAACTCCAGCGTCTCCGCGCTCGCGTTGAACATCAGCAGGAACGAGTCGTCGGAGATCCGCTCGCCGCGCGGTCCGGGCTCCGAGATCGCGTGGCCGTTGAGGAAGACCGTCAGGGCCTTGGCGTGCGCGGCCTGCCAGTCCCGCTGCTTCATCTCGCCGCCCTCGGGCGTGAACCACGCGATGTCCGAGAGCTCGTCGTGGGTGCCCTCGACCGGACGGCCGTGGAAGAACCGGCGGCGCCGGAAGACCGGATGGTCGCGGCGGAGCCAGACCATCGCCCGGGTGAACTCCAGCAGGCTGCTGCCCCCGGTACCGCCCTCGCCCAGCTCGGCCCCGTCCGTCCCGTCCGCCCCGTCCCGCACCGGCTCCCGAGGGTCCGGCCAGTGCACCCACGACAACTCGCTGTCCTGGCAGTACGCGTTGTTGTTGCCCCGCTGGGTGCGCGCGAACTCGTCGCCGTGGCTCAGCATCGGCACGCCCTGCGACAGCATCAGCGTGGCGATGAAGTTCCGCATCTGCCGGGTCCGCAGATCGAGGACCTCCGGCCGGTCGGTGTCCCCCTCCGCGCCGCAGTTCCAGGACCGGTTGTGGCTCTCGCCGTCCCGGTTGCCCTCGCCGTTCGCCTCGTTGTGCTTGTCGTTGTACGAGACCAGGTCGTGCAGCGTGAATCCATCGTGGCAGGTGGTGAAGTTGATCGAGGCGAGCGGCCGTCGCCCGTCGTCCTGGTACAGGTCCGACGACCCGGTCAGCCGCCCCGCGAACTCCGCGAGGGTGCGCGGCTCGCCCCGCCACAGGTCCCGCACGGTGTCCCGGTACTTGCCGTTCCACTCGGTCCACAGCGGCGGGAAGTTCCCCACCTGATAGCCGCCCTCGCCCACGTCCCACGGCTCGGCGATCAGCTTCACCTGGCTGACCACCGGGTCCTGCTGCACCAGGTCGAAGAACGACGACAGCCGGTCCACCTCGTGGAACTGCCGGGCCAGGGTCGCCGCCAGATCGAAGCGGAAGCCGTCCACGTGCATCTCGGTCACCCAGTACCGCAGCGAGTCCATGATCAGCTGGAGCACGTGCGGCGACCGCATCAGCAGGGAGTTCCCGGTCCCCGTGGTGTCCATGTAGTACCGCTGGTCGTCCGCGAGCCGGTAGTACGAGGCGTTGTCCAGGCCCCGGAAGGAGAGCGTCGGACCCAGGTGGTTGCCCTCCGCGGTGTGGTTGTACACCACGTCGAGGATCACCTCGATGCCCGCCTGGTGCAGGGCCCGTACGGCCTGCTTGAACTCCAGCACCTGTTCGCCGCGGTCGCCCCAGGAGGCGTAGGCGTTGTGCGGGGCGAAGAATCCGATGGTGTTGTAGCCCCAGTAGTTGGCCAGCCCCGCGTCGGCCAGCCGGTGGTCCTGGACGAACTGGTGCACCGGCATCAGTTCGATCGCCGTGACGCCCAGTTCCGTCAGATGGGCGATCACCTCCGGATGGGCCAGCCCCGCGTACGTGCCGCGCAGCTCCTTCGGCAGCCCCGGGTGGAGCATCGTCAGGCCCTTCACATGGGCCTCGTAGATCACCGTGCGGTGGTAGTCCGTACGGGGGCGCCGGTCGTCGCCCCAGTCGAAGTACGGGTTGACCACGACCGAGGTCATGGTGTGCGGCGCCGAGTCGAGATCGTTGCGCGCGTCGGGCCTGCCGAACGGATAGCCGTACACCGCCTCGCCCCACCGGATCTGCCCGGCGACGGCACGGGCGTACGGGTCGAGCAGCAGCTTGGCCGAATTGCAGCGGGCGCCGCGCTCCGGTTCGTACGGCCCGTGGACCCGGAACCCGTACCGCTGACCGGGCATCACTCCGGGCAGATAGGCATGGCGGACGAAGGCGTCGGTCTCCCTGAGCTCCACCGCCGTCTCGGAACCGTCGTCGTGCAGCAGGCACAACTCGATTCGTCTGGCGGCCTCCGAGAAGACCGCGAAGTTGGTCCCGGCGCCGTCGTACGTGGCACCGAGGGGATATGCCTGTCCCGGCCAGACCTGCATAGGCTTCGACCCTTCCACTTCTGATCCGGGTGCCTGGAGCTCGCGGGCTGCCAGGGCGCGTCCGACCCCTGATCCGCCGGGCGGGCCCTGGTGCCAGATCTTCCCCGAAACAGGTGCGGCTACCTAGGACCGACCGGCAGTCGGGGGCGGCGTCGCGGGACCGGGCGGCCCGGGACGCAACGAGGTCCGGTCAACTTCGGGCCTCTCCGCGTCGCCCGGAACCGGGAACCGGACCCGGGAAACCGGCGCTCGCCCGGTACAGGGCCCGGGATGGGGTGGTTAATCACTATGAATCCCCTCACTGCGGCAGATCTTGTCGCCGGGAACATGCCTGCGCAGTAGGGGAGTTGAAGAAGCAGCATGCGCATCCGGCTGCACCGGCTCCCGCTCCCGGAGTACCCTTCCTTGATCGTTGGTGGGGGAGTGGAAGGCGGTGCGCGGGTGAGCTCGGGAGGATTCGAGCTGCCCCCAGGTGACCCGGGTCACGAGGGGGATTCCACCGATGTCCCGCCAGGGGCGGTATCGCTTGCGCAGCCCATGGAGATCGGCGCGGAACTGGACTGGGGAGCGGACGCCTGGAGCGAGGTGCGCACGCGTGCCCAGCGGGCCGGACGGGCCTATATCTGGCTGAATCTCGTGGAACAGCGGCTGCGTGCCGTGGTCGCCGCGGTGCTCCGGCCCATCTACGAGCCGGTGCACGGCGAGGACTGGGTGGTGGCGGCCGCCGGGCCCGCCGGGCAGGAGTGGGTGCAGCGCGCCGTCGCCGTGCGCGAGGTCTCGCGCCGCAAGGGCTATCTGCTGGACCCCGCCGACGACAACGTTCTCAGCTTCCTCACGCTGCCCCAGCTGCGTGAGCTGATGGTCCAGCACTGGCCCTGCTTCGAGGCGTACTTCGACGACCGGCGCGAGGTGGAGCTGGCCCTCGACGAGCTGGAGGTCGCCCGCAACGTGGTCTCCCGCAACCGCGCCCTGAACGAGGCGGTCCTCGCGCAGGCCGAGCGTGCCTCCGCCCGGCTCCTGGAGATCCTGGGCAGCGGCGCCGGGGTCCCGTCGGCCGACCGGCTCCCGGTCGACGCCGTCGAGGAGCTGGTCGGCGACCGGTACGCGGACGTGGTCTCGGTCCACTCCGACCGGGTGCGGCTCCAGCGCCAGCTGCCCGCCGAGGACCTCTTCGGCGGCTCGCGCCGGCTCGACGCGATCGGCATAGGGCTCAATCTGCTGGTGCAGAACTTCTCCGGCCGCAGGCTCATCCGGCTCGCCGAGTCGGGCTGCCGGGTCCGGCTGCTCTTCATCAATCCGGCCAGCAGCGCGGTCAAGCGCCGGGAGCGGGAGCTGGGGCTGAAGAAGGGCGAGCTGAGCCGGTCGGTGGAGATGAACATCCTTCACATGCGCCGGGTCCGCTCCAAGCTCCGCGACCCGGGCGCCTTCGAGATCCATGTGTTCGACGAGACGCCGCGCTTCACGGCCTACCTGGTGGACGGCGACGGGACCGACGCGGTCGGGGTCGTCCAGACCTATCTGCGGCGCGCACGCGGCATGGAGGCACCCGTGCTGGTGCTGCGCGGCGGCGGGCGCGCCGTGGTCCGGGCCGGGCAGGACAACGAGCACGGGCTGTTCGAGACGTACCGCGAGGAGTTCGAGTCCGTGTGGGCGGACTCCCGGCCCGTCTCCTGAGGGGCCGCCACCGCGTTGTCAGTGGTGCATGCGAGGGTGGTCATCACCTGGGGGAGAGCACCACGAAGGAGGTACGGGATGAGCTGGCACCGGGAGCCGCTGGTCGGCTTCGACCTGGAGACGACGGGCACCGAGCCGCTGGAGGCCCGGATCGTGACAGCCGCGGTCGTCGGCGTCGGCGGCAGGGACGGGGAGCCGGTGCGGCAGCGTGCCTGGCTGGCGGATCCGGGCGTCCGGATCCCCGCGCAGGCCTCGGCGATCCACGGCATCAGCAGTGAGCGGGCGGCGGCGGAGGGCCGGCCGGTGCGCGAGGTCGCCGACGAGATCGCCGAGACCCTCACCGGCTACTGGCGCCAGGGCGTCCCGGTCGTCGCGTACAACGCGGCCTTCGACCTGACGCTGCTCACGGCGGAGCTGCGGCGGCACGGGCTGCCGTCGCTGAGCGACCGGCTCGACGGGGCCGGGATCGGCCCGGTCATCGACCCGTACACCATCGACCGGGCCGTCGACCGCTACCGCAAGGGCAAGCGCAACCTGGAGGCGGTCTGCGTCGAGTACGGCGTGGTGCACGGCGGGGCTCATGACGCGGGGGCGGACGCGCTGGCCGCGGTCCGGGTGGCGTACGCCATAGCCGAGCGGCACGGCTCGGTGGCCGGGCTGACCGCCGCCGAGCTGCACGAGCGCCAGGTGGAGTGGTACGCGCAATGGGCGGCGGACTTCCAGCAGTTCCTGCGGCGCAAGGGCACCGCCGACGCGGTGATCGACGGCCACTGGCCGCTGCGGGAGCCCGCCGGAGTCACCGCCGGCTGACGGCCCGCAGACGTACGGCCCGGACCGGCCCCGGCCCGCCCCGGGCCCCGGCCCCGCGGCCGGATTCGGGGGATGCTGTCAGAACGGATACCACCGCACCGCCGTGTCGCCGTCGCGCAGCGAGGCCACCCGGCGGCGGAATTCCGCGAGCGCCTTCGGATTGGCCGGTGCGTGCTGGGACACCCACGCACAGCTGGCCGTCTCCCGGGCCCCGCGGAGCACCGCGCAGCCCTCCCACTCCCGGACGTCCCAGCCGTAGGCGGCGGTGAAGGCGTCGTACGCCTCGGGCGCCAGGCCGTACCGGTCCCGGGACAGCGCCAGCACCACCAGATCGTGCTCGCGCAGATCCGCGGAGAAGGTCTCCAGATCGACCAGCACCGGACCGTCCGGACCGACATGGACGTTACGGGGCAGCGCGTCGCCGTGGATCGGCCCCGGCGGCAGATGGGGGACCAGCGCGGCGGCGGCCGCCGCGAAGCCGTCGCGGCGTTCGCGCAGATAGTCGGCGTCGGCCGGGTCGATCGCATCGCCCGCGAGCCGCAGCCAGCGTTCGACCCCGCCCAGCAGCTCACGGGGCGGCAGGGCGAGGCCGTCCGGGGCGGGCAGTGCGTGCACCCGGGCGAGCAGCGGTGCCAGGTCCCGCGGCTCGGTGGGGCGTACGGGATCGGGCAGCCGGTGCCAGAGGGTCACGGGGTGGCCCTCGACCAGGCGCGCCGCGGGCTCGGCGGCCCGTACGGCGGGGACGCCCGAGGCGGCCAGCCACCGGGCGACGGCCACCTCGCGCTCGGCCCGGTCCCGCAGTTCCGGGTTCCGCACGGCGTCCCGGCCGACCTTGACCACCAGGTCGCCGACGGCGAACACCGCGTTCTCGCCCATCGCGAGCAGCTCCGCACCGCCGGACAGCCCGGCGGCGGTCAGCACCTCACGCGCACGCATCTCGTTCATGACTCCGATTTTCGCATCCGTGCAGGCCTGCTTGACGAACCGATGACCCGTCAGCACGATGACGGAGGCCATCTGAGCGGCCAGAACGGTATGAATCCGATGTAATGACACAAGGGGGCGGATTCGTGACATTGGCGAGTGCAACCGTACGTTCCGGGAGGCACGGTCCGCCCGGAAGCCCGCAGGACAAACGGTCCCGGCCGGTCAACCGGAGCGCCGGTACCTGGTTCCTGGTGCTGCCGGCGCTGATCCCGATCCTGGTCCTGAGCGTCGGCCCACTGCTCTACGGCATCGCACTGGCCTTCACCGACGCCCAGTCCGGCCGCACCCGCTCCACCCAGTGGGTGGGCGGGCTGAACTTCCAGGACCTGCTGCACGACACCCTCTTCTGGGACTCGTTCCGGATCGGCCTGGTCTGGGCGTTCGGCGTCACCGTCCCGCAGTTCGTACTGGCCCTCGGCCTGGCCCTGCTGCTCAACCAGAATCTGCGGCTGCGCTGGCTGGCCCGGGCCCTGGCGATCATCCCGTGGGCGATGCCCGAGGTGGTGGTGGGCCTGATGTGGCGGCTCGTCTACAACCCGGACGCCGGCATCCTCAACGAGACCATCCGCGATCTCGGCCTGGGCGACGGCCGGGACTGGCTCACCGGACTCGCCACCGCCCTGCCGGCCGTGATCGTCGTGGGAGTCTGGTCCGGCATGCCCCAGACCACCGTCGCCCTGCTCGCCGGGCTGCAGAACACCCCGCACGAACTCCATGAGGCGGCCGCCCTGGACGGTGCCGGTGCCTGGCGCCGCTTCCGTACCGTCACCTGGCCGGTCCTCAGGCCCGTCGCGCTCTCCATCACCGCGCTCAACTTCATCTGGAACTTCAACTCCTTCGCCCTGGTCTACGTGCTGACCAACGGCGGACCCGGCGGCCGCACCCGGCTGCCGATGCTCTTCGCGTACGAAGAGGCCTTCCACTACGGACAGTTCGGGTACGCGGCGGCGATGGGCTGTGTGATGGTCGCGGTGATCTCCGTGATCCTCACGGTGTATCTGGCCGGCCGGATCAGGGGAGGCGAGGACCGATGAGCATGCGTACCGGCAGAGCCGCACGCGCCGGACAGTACGCCGCACTGCTCGGCTACCTCGTCTTCCTGGCGTTCCCGTTCCTGTGGCTGATCTCCACCGCCTTCAAACCGGCCCGCGAACTGGGCTCCCTGCACCCCACCTGGATCCCCGAGCACCCGACACTCGACAACTTCCGCACCGCGTTCGACGAACAGCCGCTGCTCCGGGCCGCCGCCAACTCGCTGACCGCCGCGCTCTGCGCCGCCTTCATCGCGGTCCTCGTCGCCACGCCCATGGCGTACGTGATGGCCCGCCGCCGCTCCAGGCTCTCGACGGCGGCCACCGGATGGGTCGTGATCAGCCAGGCGTTCCCGCTCGTCCTGCTGATCATTCCGCTCTTCCTGATCCTGAAGAACCTCCATCTGATCAACACCCTGTGGGGGCTGATCATGGTGTACGTCGTCTGGGCGCTGCCGTTCGCGCTCTGGATGCTGGTCGGCTACGTACGGGCCGTGCCCGCCGAGCTGGAGGAGGCCGCCTCGGTCGACGGGGCGGGGCGGCTGCGGACGCTCGTCTCGGTCACCGCCCCGCTGCTGGCCCCCGGCATCGTCGCCACCGCGCTCTTCGCCTTCATCACCGCGTGGAACGAGCTCTTCTTCGCGCTCGTCCTGCTCAAGACACCGGAGAAGCAGACCTTGCCGGTCGTACTGACCCACTTCATCGGCGCGGAGGGCGCGGCCGACCTCGGGCCGCTCGCCGCCGCCGCCTTCCTCGCCACCCTGCCCTCGCTGGTCGTCTTCGCGATCATCCAGCGGCGGATCACGGGCGGCATGCTGGCCGGGGCGGTGAAGAACTGATGCGGGCATCCCTGCGGCGGACGGCCGCCGCCGCGGCCACCGCACTGGCCCTGCTGCTCACCGGCTGCGCGGGGACGGACGACGGAGGGGGCGACACCGGGCGGATCGAGCTCAGCTTCCAGTCGCTGGCCTGGCAGAAGGAGTCCGTCGACGCCAACAAGCAGCTGGTGAAGGAGTGGAACGAGGCCCACCCGGACATCCAGGTCAACTACATCCCGGGCAGCTGGGACACCGTCCACGACCAGCTGCTCACTGCCTTCGAGGGCGACGAGGCGCCGGACATCATCCATGACGCCTCCGACGACCTGGCCGACTTCGCGTACGGCGGCTACCTGGCCGATCTGCGGACGCTCCTGCCCGACCGGCTGACAGCGGACATCCCGCGGCAGAGCTGGTCCACCACCACCTTCGGCGACGGCGTCTACGGAGTGCCGTTCCTCCAGGAGCCGCGCGTCCTGATCGCCAACACCAGGATCCTCGCGGCGTCCGGGGCCCGGATCCCGACGCCCGAACACCCCTGGAGCTGGCCCGAGTTCCGGCAGGTCACCCGGGAACTCACGGGCAAGGGGCGCTACGGCATCGCCTGGCCGCTCAAGGAACCGGTCTCCGTCACGCTGAACCTGGGGCTCTCCGCCGGCGGCAAGCTCTTCCACCGCGCCGCCGACGGCAAGGTGACCCTGCGCGCGGGCGAGGGCGACCGGATCGTCCCCGACACCATCCACGACCAGGTGAACACCGACCACAGTGCCGCGCGCACCGCGCTCGGCATGGGCGGCTCCGACACCCTTCCCGGGTTCTTCGGCGGCAAGTACGCGATGGTTCCGCTGGGTTTCTCGTACCGTCAGCAGGTGGTCGAGCAGGCCCCCGAGGGCTTCGAGTGGACGGTCCTGCCGGCTCCCGCGGGCAGCGCGGGCCTCGCCCAGGGGGTCAGTCCGCAGACCCTGTCCGTCTCGGAGGCCAGTCCGCACAAGAAGGAAGCCGCGCAGTTCATCGACTTCCTGCTGCGGCCGCCGAACATGGTGCGGCTGGCCAAGGGGGACTGGATGCTCCCGACCGGCACCGCGGCGCTCGCCGACCCGTCCCTGCACACCGCCGAGAACGGCTGGGCGACCGGTGTGGCCGTCGCGAAGGCGCTCCGCCCGGCGCCCGCCCAGTCGGTGCGCGGCTACCCGGAGTGGAAGGACAAGGTCGCCACGCCCGCCCTCCAGGAGTACTACAGCGGGGCCATCGGGGGGGACGAGCTGAGGAAGCGTCTGGTCGACGACGGGAACCGGGTCCTGGCCCGCTACCAGCGCTGAGGCATCCCGCTCCGGAGCACTGCCCGCGCCGCAGCGCTCCCCGCGCCGAAGCACTCTCCGCCGACGCCGGCGGGGAGTGCTTCGTGCTTCCCGGTGCTTCGTTTCATGGACCGGGCGGTGCGCGCCCGGGTCGGCCCATTGATTACCGACCGGTACGTTTCTTTCGGTGGGTAACCGAAAGTGTCCGGGAAATTGCTCGCAGGCGCCGGCCAGGAATCCCCGCATTCTTCGACGTCGGCGATTCAGACATTCAACGGCCTGAATCGGTCTCTTCAGGCCCTTGTGTCCGCGTGTCCCGTGCGGGTATGGAGTGCACGTTCTGCCTGGTGACTCGGCGTTCCGTCAGAAACCCTCGCACCGGCCGGAGGTTGCCGAAAACTGAACGCTCTGCCGCTTTTCGAGGCCAAGAAGTCATTGACAATTCGTTTCGTGCTGGGCTTCACTCCTTTCGGCGGTGAGCGGCACTGAATTCCCTGTCCGAGGCGGGGTGTTGGTGTCGCGAACGGCCCAAGTCATGCCCGTCGGAATGCAAATTCAGAGTAAAAGATGGAGGTGCTGTTATGAAGTTCCTTTTCTTGCTCAAGGACAAGATGACGCCGGAGAAGAGCCTGAAGGCGTACGCCTGGTACCACTGGTACTAGGCCGACAGGCGGTCCTTCGTTCCGAGGGACACGGTCAGTCGATTCGGGCCCGTGTCCGGCCAGGCCTCATCGGCCCGCCGGGCGCGGGCCCTTCCCGTTTCTTGGAGACCACCGATGTACTTGTCCGGTACCGGCAGCCGCGCCCGGGACGTCGTCTTCGCGCCGAGACTCCAGGCGCTCCTGCGAGACCACCGGGGCGAGGAGGTCTTCCGCCTCGATCCCGGCACCGTCGGTGTGGCCGGGGCCGAGCTGACCGACCGGATCCTTGCCGCCAGGCCCGCCACCGAGGACGAGCGCCCCACGTTCAAGCCCCTGCACGGGCGGTCCATCCCGCGCACCGAGGCGTCCACGGTCATGCAGGCCATCGGCCGGGACGTCCGGACAGCACTGAAGAAGCCCGTCGGGGCGGTCGACCTCTCCGGTGAATGGCCGCACGTGGGCCATGTGTTCCTGCGCGATCTGGTGCTGGAGGGCGATCCGTACCGGCTGCGCATCCTCATGGACCGCGCGCTGGAGCTGACGCCCAAACTCACCTGGACGGTCATCGCCGCGGGGGCGGCGCTGCCCGGCCGGCTCCGCCCCGGCGCACCCGTCTCCGCCATCGCGGGCCTGACCGCCGAGGCCGGGAGCTACAGCGACCGCCGCTACGCGATGGGGCTCTACCGGCGGGCGGCGGCCCCGGTCTGCTTCACCGTCTCGACGCTCGTCGCCAACGCGCTCTGGCTCGGATCGCCCTTCGACGACGACACCTCGAACCGGAACATCCTCTACGAGGCCATGCGACTGCTGCCGCCCTCCTGGAACATCCTGCGCAGGGCGTCACCCGAGTACCCGGCCCTCGACTCCCGGATCGGCGCGGCCGACGACATCCTGCTCCTGCCGCTGCTGAGCCACCGCGACCCCGCGCTCTGGGACGACCCCGACGCGTTCCGCCCCGAGCGCTGGGACAGCCTCGACCCCGACGACCAGCCCGGCTACCTCCCCTTCGGGCATGCCTCCGAACGCTGTTGGGGCCGGCACATGGTGATGCCGCTCGCCGAGATGCTGCTCGACATGCTGCGCGGCGACGGTCTGACGGTGAGTCCGGAGCAGACCGCGGCGAAGGTGCCGCTCGCCGGCCTGATGGGGGTCGCCGACGTCCGGGTCGTCCGCCCCTGACGAACCCTGACCCGGCCCCGTACCCCACCCCCGTGCCCGCGGTGCCCCGTACCGAACCCCCGTACCGAACCCCCGAACCCGCCCCCCTGTACCCGATCCCGAACTCAATTTGGTGACCTCGTGAGGGCTCTGTGAACACGAGGGTGGAATCCAGCCGTCACCCCGCCCGGCCGTACGGTCGGGCGGGGTTCGTCTTCCCGTGTGCGAAGTGTGCCGGTCGAGCCGTAACCCCGGTCCGTGGGGCGGATGTTGCGGCGGCGGTGCCCGACTTGGGCACGGCTGGCCGGTTTCTTATTACGAAACTTTGTTGAGTAAGTCACAGCCGCATGAAGGTCTTGATCTGGGCGCGTCAATCGGCGAGGGTTTCGAGCCAACCCCCGGAGATCTTCCGGCCGGGGGTCAATCCCCCCACAAAGAATGACGAGGAGACCCCTCTTCATGGCAATTCACAAGCGCGCACGCCGGGTCAAGCTGACCGCAGCGATAACCGCGGTGGCCGCGGCCGCCGGAGTCACCCTGCTCAACACCTCGCTCGCCGGTGCCACCCCCGCTCCCGCGATGGGCACCGTCTACGGCGCCGGCGCGGCGAACGCCGTCTCGGGCAGCTACATCGTCATGCTGAACGAGAAGGCCGACAAGGCGGGGCTCGCCAAGGAGTACGGCGGCAAGCTGAAGCGCAACTACAGCTCCGCCATCAACGGCTTCTCCGCCAGCGGCCTTTCGCTCACCGAGGCCAAGCGCCTGGCGGCCGACCCGGCCGTGTCCAAGGTCGTCCAGAACAAGAAGTTCCACATCGACGCGACCCAGGACAACCCGCCGTCGTGGGGCCTGGACCGGATCGACCAGACCGAGACGGCCGGCGACAACGCGTACACCTACCCGGACAGCGCGGGCGAGGGCGTCACCGCGTACGTCATCGACACCGGTGTCCGTACCACGCACAACGAGTTCGAGGGCCGGGCCAGCTCGGGCTACGACGCCGTGGACAACGACGACAGCGCCGACGACGGCAACGGCCACGGCACCCACGTGGCGGGCACCATCGCCGGTGCGACCTACGGTGTGGCCAAGAAGGCCAAGATCGTCGCCGTCCGGGTGCTCGACGACTCCGGCTCGGGCACCACCGAGCAGGTCGTCGCCGGTATCGACTGGGTCACCGAGAACCACGACGGCCCCTCCGTCGCCAACATGAGCCTCGGCGGCGGCGCGGACGAGGCGCTCGACGCCGCGGTCCAGAAGGCCATCGCCTCAGGCGTCACCTTCGCGGTGGCCGCCGGGAACGACTCCTCCGACGCGAGCGAGAGCTCCCCGGCCCGTGTCCCGGAGGCCATCACGGTCGCCTCGTCCACGGTGGACGACGAGCAGTCGTCGTTCTCCAACTACGGCTCGATCGTGGACATCTACGCTCCGGGCTCGGACATCACCTCGTCCTGGAACGACAGCGACGACGCCTCCAACACCATCTCCGGTACGTCCATGGCGACCCCGCACGTCGTCGGTGCCGCCGCCGTCTACCTCGCCGGCCACCCGGACGCCACACCGGAGGAGGTCGCCACCGCGCTGACCGACGGAGCCACCCCCGACGCGATCTCCAACGCGACCGAGGGCACCCCCAACAAGCTGCTGAAGGTCGTCGAGTAACCGACCCCGCAGCCGTGACCGGGTGAATGATGCCCGGCACAACGGAATCGGCGGCCGCCGCGCCCTCCCCCACGGGGCGCGGCGGCCGCTCCGTGCGAGGAGATCGTCCTATGGTGTGCCCATGACGATGTACGCGGCGCTGTTGCGCGGGATCAATGTGAGCGGCCACAAGAGGGTTCCGATGGCCGAACTGCGGTCGCTGCTCACCGAACTGGGACACGGGGACGTCCGCACCCATCTGCAGAGCGGCAACGCCGTCTTCAGCAGCGCCTCCGACGACGAGAACGCACTCGCCGCCGAGCTGGAGCAGGCGATCGAGAAGCGGTTCGGCTTCCCCGTCCCCTGCCTGGTCCGGGACGGCGCCTACCTGGCCGCAGTTGCGGCGGCCTGCCCGTTCCCGGCCGCCGAACTCGAAGGCAGACAGCTCCACATCACGTACTACGACCGGCCGGTCGACGCCGACCGCTTCGCCCGGATCGACCCGGCGGCCTTCCGCCCCGAGGCGTTCGGCCTCGGCGACCGCGCGCTCTACCTCTACGCCCCCGAAGGGCTGGGCCGCTCGAAGCTCGCCGAGGCACTGTCCCGGACCTCCGTGACCAAGGGTCTCGTCGCCACCTCGCGCAACTGGAACACGGTGGAGAAGCTGGTGCGGATGACAGCGCCCCCGGGAGCGGCACAGGACGGACCGGCACACGGCAGACCCGCGCACGACGGAGCCCCGGCATGACCGATTCGTCCCCCGGCGTGGCAGCGGCGGTCGAGGGAGAGCTGCGCCTCCTGGACCCGGCGGTGCGTGCCTCCGCCGGCCTCCTCTCCCAGGTCCTGCACCCCGACTACCGCGAGATCGACTCGTCCGGCCGGGTCTGGAACCGCGACACCATGATCGCCTCACTCACCGCGGTGGACGCCCCGCGCCCCGGCCAGATGACCGCGTCACGGATGAGCGGGGTCCAGCTCGCCGACGGCCTCGTCCACCTCACCTACGACACCGAGACGAAGGGGCACCTCGCCCACCGCAGCTCGGTGTGGCGGCTGACCGAATCGGGCTGGGAGCTGTACTTCCACCAGGCGACCTCGTTCGGCTCCGCCGCGGACGCCGGTCCGGACACCGGCCCCGACATCGGCCCCGACATCGGTCAGGACGCCGGTCCGGACACCGGCACCGGCGGATAGCGGCCGGCCGCCGGCGGTCAGGTCCGGGCGACGCGCTGCGCCCGCGCCGCCCACCGGCCGTCCGTGCGGGAGATCTTCACCGGATGCCCGAAACAGTCGCTGACCCGGTCCGTGGTCAGTACGTCGTCGGCCGGACCCGAGGCCAGACAGCGGCCCCCCTGCAACAGCAGCGCATGCGTGGTGGAGGCGGGCAGCTCCTCCAGATGATGGGTGACCAGGACCGTCGCCAGCTCCGGATGCTCCTCGCGCAGCACGTCCAGGCTGTCGAGCAACTGCTCGCGCGCGGCGAGATCCAGGCCGGTGGCCGGCTCGTCGAGCAGCAGCAGCCGGGGCTGCGGCATCAGGGCGCGGGCGATGAGCGTACGACCCCGCTCACCCTGCGACAGCTCGGGCCAGCGCGACCCCGACTTGCCGCCCATGCCCAGCATCTTCAGCAACCGTTCCGCCCGGTCCCGCTGCTCCTCGCTCACCGACCGGCGCGGCACCGGCTCGACCGAGTTGGTCAGACCGGTCAGCACCACCTCGTGCACCGGCAGCGGGGAACGCAGCGGATGACGCGGATTGACATGCCCGAGCAGCGACCGCAGCTCCCGCAGATCGACCCGGCCGAGGGTGCGCCCGAGCACCTCCACCGACCCCCGGGTGGGATGGTTCACCGCGCCGAGCAGTCCCAGCAGCGTGCTCTTCCCGGCACCGTTGGCGCCGAGCAGCGCCCGGTGCTCACCACTCCGTACGGTCAGCGAGATCGAGTCGAGCAGCACATTGCCCTGCCGGACCAGCGAGACGCCGTCGGCCCGGATCACCGGCACGGCGGCTCCATCGACACCATCGGCACCCGGCCCCGGTGCGGGAACGGCGGCCGGGACGGGGACGACGGAGGTGACAGGGGTGGTGGAGGTGACGGGAACGGCGGTCATGTGCGCGGTACTCCTCTTCATGCGGGTGCGAGCGCCTCCAGGCTGCTCAGGTCCTCGGCGGACAGTCGGATCTCCCGGGCTCCCAGGTTCTCCGCCAGATGGGCGGTCGAACCGGTGCCCGGGGTCGGGCACAGCACGGGGGACCGGTGCAGCAGCCAGGCGAGGGCGATCTGCCCGCGGGTGGCACCGTGCCGATCGGCGATCCCGGCGAGAGCCGTTGCGGCATCGCCGGTCAGAGCGCCGTTGGCCAGCGGGAACCAGGGCAGAAAGGCCAGGCCGTGGGCCTCGCACACCTTCAGTACCGCGTCCGAGGAACGGTCGAGGAGATTGAACCGGTTCTGCACCGAGGCGATCCCGGTCAGGGAGAGAGCCTGCTCCAGCTGGTCGGCGGTAAGGGTGTCCAGACCGATGTGCCGGATCTTACCCTCCTGCCGCAGCGCGTCGAGCGTGCCCAACTGGTCGGCCATGGGCACTTCCGGGTCCAGCCGGTGCAGTTGGTAGAGGTCGATCCGGTCCGTCCGCAGCCGCCGCAGACTGGCCTCGCACATCGCCCGCAACTGCTCCGGACGCCCCGCGATGTGCCAGGCGGTGTCGCTGGTACGCACCACCCCGCCCTTGGTCGCGATCACCAGATCGTCGCGGTACGGGTGGAGCGCCTCGGCGACGAGCTCCTCGGCCAGCCCCGGCCCGTAGTTGTCGGCGGTGTCGAAGAGTGTGACCCCCTGCTCGACGGCCGCCCGCAGCACGGCCACGGCATCCTCCCGCTCACCGCGCGGCCCCCAGTATCCGGGTCCGGTCAGCTGTGCGGTGCCGTAGCCGAGCCGGCGTACCGGCACCTCGCCACCGAGCAGGAACGTATCGTCAAGTGGTCGTGATATGGAGGACATCCCCCCATATTAGGAGAGTGCTCCGTCCTGCTCGGGGGGCGGCGGCGAGGATCACCGAGCCGGTCGTCCGGGTCCCGCGGTCTCGCACGGTCCCGCCGGGATGCCGGTCGATCAGACCGGCGGAACGGTACGAGCGCGGCCAGGAGCCCGGACGGCGACGGGCTGAACGGCGGCCGGCCCGCCGGGTGGTTGCCAGCCGTTGGCCAGAATGTCGAAGACTTCCTCGATCGCCGCCCGGTGGTCCCGCTGTCCCTGGACGAGTCCAGGAACCTCAAGAGCGAATCGGGCGAGTGTGGCGCAGGCGAGGTTGCCGTGTTCCACCCCGAGCTCGTCGGCGACGGCCGCACCGAGGGTGTCGGTGTGCCGGATCCACATGCGCTCGGCGTACGCGCGCAGCGCCGGCGTGGAGTCCACCAAGTGGTTGAACTCCTCCCTCTGCGGATGCGCCGCGATCGGCAGCCAGGTGTCCAGCACATGCTGGCGCAGAGCATCGAGAACGCTCTGGCCGGCATCGCGTCGGCGCACCGCGGCGACCAGCTGTGCGTCCATGCTCTCCTCCTGGTCGAAGACGAGGGCTTCCTTGCCGGTGAAGTGCTTGAACACCGTGGTGGTCGACACGTCGGCCGCTTCGGCGATGTCCCGGATGCTCACGGCTTCGTAACCGCGCTCCAGGAAGAGGTGGAGTGCGGCGTCGGCGATCGCTTGCCGGGTGGCTGCCTTCTTGCGTTCGCGGCGGCCGATCGGGGGCTCGGTCATGGGGGCGAGTCTAGCCGATCACGGATTCCGCCACTTAGTGGCCTGCAACGCTAAGTTTTCAAATTACACTTTTTTACACAGTCAATTTTCTGTTACTGTGCGGCGGCGGACGCTCCGGACGTCGGCCGTGCCTCGCCGACCGCCGTCCGCCCCTTGCCGCTCCTCGCTGCCCTTCGCCGCTTCTTCGTGGCGCGGCCTCCTCCGTCCCGATCGCCTCGGAGCGGCGCCCGAGCCGCTCCGCTCTCCCGCACTCCTCACCCACTTCACCGGTGAAAGGAACTCCCATGTCCTCTCCGAACCCTTCCCGTGCCCGGATCAGCATCATCGGGGCCGGCCCCGGTGGGCTGACCTGCGCCCGCATCCTGCAGCAGCACGGCATCACGGTCACCGTCCACGACCGCGACTCCGGCCCCGACTCCCGTGACCAGGGCGGCACGTTGGACCTGCACGCCGACAACGGGCAGATCGCCCTGCGCGCGGCCGGTCTGCTGGACGAGTTCTTCGCGCTGGCCCGCCCCGAGGGTCAGGAGATGCGTCGCCTCGACCCGACGGGCACGATCCTGTCCCGCCAAGTCCCGGCGCCCGACGAGATGTTCAAGCCGGAAATCGACCGAGGGCAGCTGCGCGATCTGCTCCTCGACTCCCTCGCGCCCGGCACCGTCCGGTGGGGCCGAGCGCTGGAACGCGTCAGCGGGCCCGCCGAGGGGCCGCGGCGGCTGCACTTCGCCGACGGCACCGTCGTCGAAACCGATCTGGTCGTGGGGGCCGACGGAGCGTTCTCCCGGGTCCGCCCGGCGGTTTCCCCGGCCACTCCCGAATACAGCGGGGTGAGCTTCCAGGAGGCGTGGTTCGACGACGTCGACAACCGGCACCCCGAGATCGCGGAGTTGGTCGGCCGGGGCGGCGCCCACGCCGCCGACGGCGATCGCGGCATGTTCGCCCAGCGCAACGGCGGCAACCACATTCGCGTCTACCTGATTCAGCGGGTCCCGGCCGACTGGATCCGGGCAAGCGGCCTGATGCCCCAGGACACCGACGGCATCCGCTCCCTGCTGCTGGAACGCTTCGCCCACTGGTCGCCCCTCATGCGGCGGATGATCACCGACAACGACGGCCCCTACGTCAGCCGCCCGATCCTCGCCCTGCCCGTCCCGCACACCTGGGAGCACAACGCCACGGTGACCCTGCTCGGTGACGCCGCCCACCTGATGCCGCCGCTCGGCGTCGGCGTCAACCTCGCCATGCTCGACGCCGCCGAGCTGGCCCTGGCCCTGGCCGGGGCGGCCACCGTCGACGACGCCATCCACGTCTACGAGAAGACCATGCTCCCCAGGTCGACCGGGACGGCCCAGATCCTTGAGGGCGGCGCGGAGCAACTGCTGGCCCTGGAGACGCCCGGCTTCGGCGACGACGACCCCCAGGAATGAACGCCGTCACGGGCCCGGCCCGGATGCCGGCCCCGCACGGAGGAGGGGGTGTCCGAACCGTCCTGGCACAAGGGGGTGTTGGGGCCTCGGGTCGCCCGGTGAACCGCCGGACACCCCTGCTCCCGGCCGGTCCGCCCAGCGCGTCGACCGCTCTCACGACCGGGGCCACCCCCTCTGCTCCATGCACCGCCGTGCGTCACGACTCCGCTGTGCGGTGGACGGCGTCCGTCAAGATCGCGCGCGCCGAGCATCCCTAACGAGGGAAGTGTGCGCGCATAACCGCAGTTGGCTGGTGTGTGCGCACACGCCATCCCTACGGTCGTCCGTACCCGGCTCACTGGTTGCGACAGGGGTGTACCCGCGATGGCGAAGACGATGACGATCAAGGTGTACGAGGCCGCCCCGTGCCGGTGGGCGCGAATCGTCCGACCGAATAAGGGAATTGTCCCGGCAAGGACCGTGGCCGCCTCGGCCGCACGCCCGCCCCTGCCGGTGAGACCGGTGCGGGATCAGGCCGTCGCGAGCGCACCGGGCCCCTCCAGCAGCGCCTGCCGGAGACCGGAGCGCCGCCCGGCGGTGAACCTCCACCGAACCGACGCGCACCGCCTCCGTCCCGGCAGGCAGGCGATATCCGCGGCCGACAGCATGACGGAACGTCTGCACTGCGTCTGTCTCTGCCACACCCATCCGCGAGAGAGGACGGCACCATGAAGTGTGCCAAATGCGGCAACCAGATGAGTCAGAACGTCGGCGGTTGGTGGACCTGCTGGGGCTGCGGAAACACCCAGCCACCTGGATATACGGATGCCGATGAACTGCCCCCGCTGCAATCGGCGGTTGGGCCCGTCACGGGCAGGCCGGCGCCGGTGCACCGCGTGCTCGTACGAGATCGGTGTCGACGCGTGGACGTTCCACCGGGAGCTGGTCGCCGCCCTGGAGGCCGACGAGAAGGCGTTCTTCGAGCGTGTGCAACAGCGCACCGAGCACCTTGGGCCGCTGGTGCCGGCGTGGCAACGAACTCACTGAACACGGTCCCCGCCCGCGGCCGCTGATCACACCGGCCCACGTGCGGGCGGGCCCTGTCCCCGCCCGCACCCCGGCCCGTCGGCCGCGTGGTGACCGCCGGGGCGGGGCGGGGCCGGGCCGGGCGGACGGGGCGGGGGTGGAGGAGCGGATCGGTGTGCGGAGGGTGTCGCTTTTCTTCAATCCCGGGGGCCGGGGGCGGTCATAGTCTGGGCGGCATGAAGAACGAGCACGCGCACATGACCGAAGTCGCCGCCGAGGCGGCCCGTATCGCCCGATCCATCGGCGCCGAGCAGCTCGACGCGCCGAACACGCCCTGCGGTGACTGGGACGTGCGCGGCCTCGTCAACCACTGGGTGCTGTACACCTCCCACGGCCTGGAGCACCGGGCCCTGCGCAAGGACCTTCCGGAGGAACTCACCACGCGCGACTTCACCGCCGACGCCGACTGGGCGCGGCAGTACGCCGAACAGCTGGACCGCGCCGTCGCCGCCTGGGCGGACCCGGCCGTCTGGGACGGCGAGATCGACCTCGGGGGATCGGCCTCGCCGGCCGCCGAGATCGCCGCCATGCTCATCGAGGAGACGGCCCTGCACGGGTGGGACGTGGCCCGTGCCGTGGGGGAGGAGTTCCGGCTCTCCGACGAGGCGGCCGCCTACGTACTCGGCGTCGTCGACAGCACCGCCGCGCTCTACCGGCAGTACGACGGCTTCGCCGACGAGGTGACGGTGCCCGCCTCGGCGTCGGTGTTCGAGCGGGCGCTGGCCCACAGCGGACGCGACCCGCACTGGACGGGAACCACCGCCTGAGCACGGGCCGTTGGACCGCTGGACCCTAGTCCTGCCAGTAGAAGAGCAGGGTGTCGACGGTCAGGGGCTTGCGGCTGCCGAAGTAGTACACACAGAGGCCGGTGACCGGGATCGCGCCCGTCGCCGCGTCTATCCAGCGGAAGCCGGCCGACTCCAGGGCAGTGCGGGCCGCGCGGACCGTCCGGTCCTCCTCGTTCTCGTCCGAGGTGGAGAACCGGCCGAGCGTACTGATGGAGAGTTCGCACGCGCCGAATCCGATGACGTGGTAGGTGCCGCCGCCCTGCCGGTTGGCCTCGCCGCAGGAGACCGGGGGGCTCGGGGGCCAGGCCCGCCGCGTCGAGCGCGGTCATGGCCCGGCGGAGTTGCTCCTCCTCGTCCGGCGGGGTGGGCGGGGTGGCGCAGATGGCTTCCACCCGCCAGCGGGGGTCGCTGTTCTCCTCGCAGTCGTGGCCGTACTCCTGGAGGATCGCCCCGCGCAACTACTCGTCCAGGCGGTCCACCTCGACCCGGGGGCGGCCCAGCGAGTCGTGGATCGCCCGGGTCTCGGCGGCGTCGCCGGTCAGCCGGTGCAGGGCGTACGCGGCCCACAGCCCCGACTCGGGCGTCGGTGCCTCGCCGGTACGGAGATAGTCGCGGATCGGGGCGGGGTCGGTCAGGAGGGACTGGGCGTGGTGGGCGACCGCACGGTCGGGGTCCGCGAGCGCGGTGGTGATGTCCCGGCCGACGCGGTGCAGGGCGCGGACGCGGAAGATGCGGTCCTCGGGGCGGGCGTCACCCACGTCGGCCAGGACCGTCCCGGTGCCGTACCGGGCGACCAGCGCGTCCGGTCCGGCCTCGCCGATCGCCCGGAAGCGCGGCCACGGTTCGGCCGCCAGCGTCGTCGGCTCACCGGCCGCCGAACGGTCGCCGAGCAGGCCGCGCGCCTTGAGGACCGCCGCCGGCACACCGTACGAGTTCTCCTTCCGCCGGTCCTTGTGGCGGAGCCAGGGCAGGAGTTCCGAGCGGTCCGCGAGGAGGTCCAGGAGTGCGATGCGAACCTCGCCGACGTCGTGGGGGTCCTGGACGCGGGCGATCAGCGCCGCCGCGCGGTGCTCCGGCACCCGGCCGGCCAGCGCGAGCACGCAGGGCCTGCGGCGCCACCAGGGATGTGCCGAATCGGCTACGTACGCGCCGCCAGTTCGTCCGCGTCGAGCGCGTGCAGGCCTGCGGTGTCGGTCTGTCCGGCCTGTGGGATCAGCGTGTCGATGGTTCGTCGCATCGGTGGATGCTGGCGAGTGGGGGCGTGCCTGCCGAAGTGGCCCGGTCGATGGAGCTGTGAATGGCCCGAAGGGCGGTGCCAATGCTTGGTTAGGGTCGGGACATGAACACAACAGTCGACTTCTACTTCGACCCGGCCTGCCCGTTCGCCTGGATCACCTCCCGCTGGATGCTGGAGGTCGAGCAGCAGCGCGACATCGATCTCCGCTTCCGTGTCATGAGCCTCAGCCTGCACAACACCGGCAACGAACTCCCCGACTGGTACCGGGACCTGGTCGACAGGTCGATCGGCCCGGTGCGCGTCGCGGTCGCCGCGGCGGACGCCCACGGCGACGGTGTGCTCCGTGATCTGTACACCGCGATGGGCGTCCGGATCCACCGGCAGAAGAACGAGGACTTCGACGAGGTGATCGCCGAGTCCCTCGCGGAGCTCGGGCTGCCCGCCTCGCTCGCCGGCGCCGCGCACTCGGAGGCGTACGACGAGGCGCTCCGGCGCAGCCATGACGCGGGCAAGGACCCGGAGGCGGACGCGTACGTCGGTACGCCCACGATCCATGTCGACGGGGCGGTGTGGTTCGGGCCCGTCCTGCGGGCGGCACCGCGCGGCGAGGAGGCCGGGCGCCTCTTCGACAGCTTCCGGGTGCTCGCCGGGAGCCCGGACCTCTTCGAGATCAAGCGGACCCGTACGGGCAGTCTGGATGTGGGGTGAGCGGGAGCCGGGTCAGGCGGTGAGTGCCGCGGGCCGGGCCGCCGCGCTGCGGGCCTCGTCGTACCGGGTCAGCAGCAGCCGCGCCAACTCCGGTGCGGGGCCCAGCACATCGGCCAGTACGTCGGCGCCCGCCGCCCCTTCGGCGATCCGGTCCGGGAGCCGGCCGGGAGCGATGACGTACGGCGCCACCGCCACCCGTCGCACGCCTTCGGCCCGCAGGGCCCGTACCGCGTCCTCGGTACGGGGGAAGCCCGCGGGCGATGTGGCGGAGGCGAACGCAGGCCGCACGGAACACCAACCGGTGTGCCGCAGCTCCCGCGCGATTTCAGCGATCACTGCGATCGCCTCCGGGTCTGTGGAGCCCGCCGAGGCCAGGACGAGCCCGGTCGAGCTTCGGTCACCGGAACGGATCCCGGCCTCTCGCAGCCGCCGTTCCAGCGCCGAGTTCAGCAGCGGTGACGGACCGAGCACCTCGGCCTGCCGGACCCGCAGCCGGGGCAGCCTGGTCCGGGCGTCGCGCAGCACCGTCGGAATGTCGGACTTGGCGTGGAAGGCCCGGGTCAGGAGGAGGGGGAGGGCGATGACTTCCCCTGTGGCCTGCCCGGCCTCCGTCCCTCGCGTGGTCCCCGCCCCCTGCGCGGCCAGACGTTCCAGGATCCTCGGCACCGACGGTGCGTTGAAGTCCAGGAAGCCCGTCTCCACGCGCAGCCCCGGCCGCAGCGACCGTACCCGCGCGGTGAGCGCGTGCACGGTCGCCGCGTGCCGTGGATCGCGGCTGCCGTGGGCGATGACGAGGAGCACCGGAGCGGTCATGGCCGTACTCAGTTCTTGACGAGGAGGCCGCGGCTGCGCAGCACCCACCGCTCCAGCGGACTGAAGATCAGCAGGTCGATCGCGATGCCGACGGTGAGGATCAGGATGATGGCGAGGAACACCGTCGACATGCTGCTGGTCTCCCGGCCCTGTTCCAGCAACTGGCCGAGGCCCACCCCCAGATCGGGCGAGGATGCGATGATCTCGGCGGCCATCAGCGAACGCCAGGAGAACGCCCAGCCCTGCTTCAGCCCCGCCAGATAGCCGGGCAGCGCGGCCGGCAGCACGATGTGCCAGGTGCCGCGCAGTCCGGTGGCGCCCAGTGTCCGGCCGGCCCGCAGATGCAGCGGCGGGATCTGGTCGACGCCCGCGACCAGGCCGTTGGCGATCGACGGGACCGCGCCCAGCAGGATCACCGCGAACATCATCCGGTCGTCGAGGCCCAGCCAGATCACCGCCGGGGGCACCCACGCCACCGAGGGCAGCGACTGGAGCCCGGAGAGCACCGGGCCGATCGCGGCGCGCACCAGCTTGACGCGCGACACCAGCAGTCCGAGCGGAGTGCCGATGACCAGCGCCAGCAGGAAGCCCAGCAGACCGCGCGAGACGCTGGTCCAGATGAAGCCGAGCAGGGTGCCCTGCGCCCAGGCGTCGGTCACCTCGCCCCAGACCAGGGACGGCGACGGCAGCTTGTAGTCGTCGGTGACCTTCGCCCAGATCAGGATCTGCCAGACGACGAGCACCAGGACCACGGCCACGACCGGCGGCAGCACCTTGCGCACCAGCACCTCGCGGACCGGGGTCCGGCTCACCCGCACCGCGTCGAGCGCGTCCAGCCCCGCCTCCAGGCCCGCCAGGTCCCGGGCGGTGTCCTTGGCGGCGGTCTCAGTGCTGGCCATGTCGGCGGATCTCCCCACGCAGTTCTTCGGTGATCTCTACGGACAGCTCGGCCACCGCGGTGTCCTCGATGCGGCGCGGCTGGTCGATGTCGACCGTCCACTCCCGGGCGACCCGGCCCGGCCGCGACGAGAGCAGGACGACCCGCTCGGCCAGCCGCACCGCCTCGCGCACGTTGTGCGTGACGAAGAGGACCGAGACGTTCGTCTCGCGCCAGATCCGGGTCAGCTCGTCGTGCAGCACGTCCCGGGTGATGGCGTCGAGCGCGGCGAACGGCTCGTCCATCAGCAGCAGTCGGCTGTCCTGGGCGAGCGCGCGGGCCATCGCGACCCGCTGCCGCATGCCGCCCGAGAGCTCATGCACCCGCTTCCGGTACGCCCCGCCGAGCCGTACGAGTTCGAGCAGCCGCTCCGCCTCGGCGCGGCGGTCGGACTTGGGTACGCCGCGCAGCCGCAGCGCGAGTTCGATGTTCTTGCCCGCGGTCAGCCACGGGAAGAGGGCGTGTTCCTGGAACATCAGGGCCGGCCGCCCACCGGGGGTCTCGATGGACCCCGCGGTCGGGCGGTCGAGTCCGGCCACCAGGTTGAGCAGGGTCGACTTGCCGCACCCGGAGGCACCCAGGAGGGTGACGAACTCGCCGGGAGCGACATCGAGTGTGATGTCGTCCAGGACGAGCTGCTGCCCCTCCGGTCCGCCGAAGGACTTCGAGACGTGGTCGATGCGGGCGGCGTGCCCGACCGCCGTGCGGTCCTCGGCCTTGGTGAGCGTGGTGGTCGCCATGGTCGTCACCTCCTGGGAATCCTGTTCGGGTGCCGGACGCTGCTACTTGACGCCGAGACCGGCGTCGGCGACCTCGGGCCTGCCCGCGGCCTTGAGGATCGTGTTCAGCGGCTTCAGGTCGTAGATGCCCTTCAGGTCCGGCTGCTCCAGCAGGCCGGCCTTCACCGCGTGCCTGGCCTCGGCGCCGAGCGTGGCGGCCAGCGGGTCGTCGATGAACTGGACGGACTTCCACGCCGGGTCGAGGATCTCGGCCGGCAGTTCCTTGCCGCTCAGTTCCTTGAGCGCGGTGTTGGCGGAGGCCTTCGCCTTGTCCGGGTTGGCGTTGATCCAGGCGTTGGTGGCGACCGTGCCGCGCAGCACCGCCTCGACGACGTCCTCGTGATCGGCGAGGAACTTCTGCGACACGATGATGTTGGTGATCACGAACTTCTTGTCCGGCCACAGCGTCGACTCGTCGAGGAGTTCCTTCGCGCCCTGGGCGACCAGCTTGGACGCGGTCGGCTCGGGCACCCAGGCACCGTCGATGGAACCCGAACGGTAGGCGTCCGGCGTCACCTTGTTGTCCGTGCGGACCACCGAGACGTCGCCCTTGCCGCTGTTGGCGTCGACCTTCCAGCCCTTCTCGGAGATCCAGTTGAGGAAGGCCACGTCCTGGGTGTTGCCGAGCTGCGGGGTGGCGATCTTCTTGCCCCTGAGGTCGTCCAGGGTCTTGATCTTCTTCGGGTTGACGACCAGCTTCACCCCGCCGGACGCCGAACCGCCGATGATCCGCAGGCTCTTGCCCCTGGACTTGGTGAAGCCGTTGATGGCGGGGGAGGGGCCGATGAAGCCGATGTCGATCGAGCCCGCGTTGAGCGCCTCGATCTCGGACGGACCGGCGTTGAACGTCGACGGCTTGACCGCGGTGGAGCCGAGCTCCTTGGCGATGATGCCCTCCTGGATACCGACCAGGGCCGTGGCATGGGTGAGGTTCGGGAAGTAGCCGATCTTCACGGTGTCCGTGGAGAGCTTCTTGCCGCCGGTCGGGGCGCCCGCCGCCTTGACGTCGTCCTGTTTCGCCTCGGAGCCGTAGCCGCAGGCGGTGAGCGCGAGGGCGAGCAGCGGCAGGGCGGCGACGGCGGCGAGGGCGCGGCGCGGCGTGGTACGGGGGGCAGGCACGGGAGGTTTTCCTCTCGTTGGCCCGGTGCTCGCGTCCCTGGATGCTTACGGGGACGCGGCCGGGAGGTCGGCAGGTCTTCGTCTGAACTGGCGGTGCGGGTGGTACGAGTGGGCGCGCAGGCGGTGCGCGTACGTCATCGCGCACATCGCGCGACCCCGCCCTGTCCGCTGCCCAGGGCGCCGCTGCCGATGCGGCCGCCCTCCTTCGCGAACGTGGAGAAGATGTCGATGCTCATCAGAAGTCCCACTCCGCGTCGTCCGCGGCCGCCGCACCGGGCCCGGGCTCGGCCGCGGTGGCGAACGAGGCGCCCGCCATGCCGGCCGTCAGCGTGGTGCCGTCCGCCGGGTCGATCAGCAGGAACGATCCGGTGCGCCGGGAGTCCGCGTACGCGTCGAGCGCGAGCGGCTCCGCGGTCCGGACGACGACCCGTCCGATGTCGTTGGCGACGAGCTGTCCGGGCGCCGGGTGCTGGGACAGGTCATCCAGCGTGAGGCGCGAGGGGATGTCCTTGACGATCGCCTTGACCGTGCGGGTGGTGTGCTTGAGCAGCACCCGCTGGCCGACGGAGAGCGGCTGGTCGGCGACGTGGCAGACGGTCGCCTCGACGTCCTGGGTCACAGCCGGCGCGTCGTCGGCCGGTGCGATCAGGTCGCCGCGCGAGACGTCGACGTCGTCGGCCAGCCGGATGGTCACCGACTGGGGCGCCCAGGCGATGTCGACGCTCTCGCCGAGCGCGTCGATCCCGGCGATCGTCGACGTACGGCCGGAGGGCAGTACGGTGACGGCCTCGCCCACCCGGAACGCACCGGCGGCGATCTGGCCCGCGTAGCCCCGGTAGTCGGGGTGCTCGGCGGTCTGCGGCCGGATCACGTACTGGACGGGGAAGCGGGCGTGGCAGGCGGTGAGGTCATGGCTGACCGGCACCGTCTCCAGGTGCTCCAGGACCGTCGGCCCGCCGTACCAGTCCATGTGCGCGGACGGCTCCACGACGTTGTCACCGGCCAGCGCGGAGATCGGGATCGCGGTGATCTCCGGGACGCCGAGAGACGCGGCGTACGCGGTGAACTCCTCGGCGATCGCGGCGAACACCGGCTCCGCGTAGTCGACCAGGTCCATCTTGTTGACGGCCAGCACCACGTGCGGCACCCGCAGCAGTGCGGCGACGGCGGCGTGCCGGCGGGTCTGCTCGACGACCCCGTTGCGGGCGTCGACCAGCACGACGGCCAGTTCGGCCGTCGAGGCGCCGGTCACCATGTTGCGGGTGTACTGCACATGGCCCGGGGTGTCGGCCAGGATGAACCGGCGGCGCGGCGTCGCGAAGTAGCGGTAGGCGACATCGATGGTGATGCCCTGCTCACGCTCGGCCCGCAGCCCGTCGGTCAGCAGCGCCAGGTCCGGCGCCTCCTGGCCCCGGCTGCGCGAGGCGTGCTCGACGGCCTCCAGCTGGTCGGTGAGGACCGACTTGGAGTCGTGCAGCAGACGTCCCACGAGGGTGGACTTGCCGTCGTCGACGGACCCCGCGGTGGCGAACCGCAGCAGGGTGGTGGTCGACAACTGCTCCGCGTGCTGGATGTGCGTGGTCATTTAGAAGTACCCCTCGCGCTTGCGGTCTTCCATCGCGGCCTCGGACATCTTGTCGTCGGCACGCGTCGCGCCCCGCTCGGTGAGCCGGGAGGCGGCGATCTCGGTGATCACGTCGTCCAGCGTCGTCGCGTCGGAGTCGACGGCGCCGGTGCACGACATGTCGCCGACCGTGCGGTAGCGCACCTGCCGGGTCTCGACGCTCTCGTGGTCCTTGGGACCGCCCCAGTCGCCGGCGGTGAGCCACATGCCGTTGCGGTCGAAGACCTCGCGCTCGTGGGCGAAGTAGATCTGCGGGAGCTCGATGCCTTCGCGGGCGATGTACTGCCAGACGTCCAGCTCGGTCCAGTTGGAGATCGGGAACACCCGGACGTGCTCACCGGGGGCGTGCCGGCCGTTGTACAGCTGCCACAGCTCGGGGCGCTGGCGGCGCGGGTCCCACTGCGAGAACTCGTCGCGCAGCGAGAAGACCCGCTCCTTGGCGCGCGCCTTCTCCTCGTCGCGGCGTCCGCCGCCGAACACGGCGTCGAAGCGGTGCTGCTGGATCGCCTCGGTCAGCGGCACGGTCTGCAAGGGGTTGCGGGTGCCGTCCGGGCGCTCGCGGAGCTTCCCGGCGTCGATGTACTCCTGCACGGAGGCGACATGGAGCCGCAGCCCGTGCCGGGCCACCGCGCGGTCCCGGTACTCCAGCACCTCCGGGAAGTTGTGCCCGGTGTCGACGTGCAGCAGGGTGAACGGCACCGGCGCGGGCGCGAACGCCTTGAGCGCCAGATGCAGCATCACGATGGAGTCCTTGCCACCGGAGAAAAGGATCACCGGCCGCTCGAACTCGCCCGCCACCTCGCGGAAGATGTGCACAGCCTCGGACTCCAGGGAGTCCAGGTGGCTGAGTGCGTACGGATTGTCGGTGCCGTCCGGCACGGTCGCGACGGTCGTCATGCCGCACCCCTCTCGCTCAGCAGCGCGTACAGCTCCGCCGCGGACTCCTGCACGGTCTGTCGGTGCGACTCGATCCGCAGGTCGGGCGACTCGGGGGCCTCGTAGGGGTCGTCGACCCCGGTGAGGCCGCTGATCTCGCCCGCCGCCTGCTTGGCGTAGAGCCCCTTCACATCGCGTTCGGAGCACACCTCGACCGGAGTCGCGACATGCACCTCCAGGTACGCGGTGCCCTCTGTCTGGTGCCGCTTGCGCACCGCGTCCCGGCTGTCCGCGTACGGGGCGATGACCGGGACCAGCACCTTCACGCCGTTGGCCGCCAGCAGCTCGGCGACGAAGCCGATCCGCTGGACGTTGGTGTGGCGGTCCTCGCGGGAGAAGCCGAGCCCCGCGGAGAGGAACTCCCGGATCTCGTCGCCGTCGAGCACCTCCACACGGTGGCCCTCGCCGCGCAGCCGCCCGGCGAGTTCGTACGCGATGGTGGTCTTGCCCGCGCTCGGCAGACCGGTCAGCCAGATGGTGGCTCCCGTCTCCGTCACGCTCATCGAAGTCTCCTGATCAGTCGTCATCAGTCGTGCAGCCCGCACTCGGTCTTGCCGCGGCCGGCCCAGCGCCCGGCCCGTGCGTCCTCGCCCTCCAGCACCCGGCGGGTGCAGGGCGCGCAGCCCACGGAGGCGTAGCCGTCCATCAGCAGTGGGTTGGTGAGTACGCCGTGCTCCGCGACGTACGCGTCGACGTCGTCCTGCGTCCAGCGGGCGATCGGCGAGACCTTCACCTTCTGCCGCTTCGCGTCCCAGCCGACGACCGGGGTGTTCGCCCGGGTGGGGGACTCGTCGCGGCGCAGCCCCGTAGCCCAGGCCGTGTACCCGGTCAGGCCCTCCTGGAGCGGCTTGACCTTGCGCAGCGCGCAGCACAGGTCGGGGTCGCGGTCATGCAGCTTCGGCCCGTACTCGGCGTCCTGCTCGGCCACCGTCTGCCGGGGCGTGAGGGTGATGACACTGACGTCCATCACCGCCTCGACCGCGTCACGGGTGCCGATCGTCTCCGGGAAGTGGTAGCCGGTGTCGAGGAAGACCACGTCCACGCCGGGGAAGACCCGCGAGGCGAGGTGGGCGACGACCGCGTCCTCCATGGAGGAGGTGACGCAGAACCGCCCGCCGAAGGTGTCGGCGGCCCACTTCAGGATCTCCGTCGCGGAGGCGTTCTCCAGCTCCCGGCCGGCCCGGGCGGCCAGGGTCTCCAGGTCCTCGGTCTGCAGAGTGTCCGTCATATCCCGTCCCCTTCGACGTCGTTGCGCTGCAGTCCCCGGGTCAGCAGACCCAGGAACTTGAGCTGGAACGCGCGGTTGCAGGAGGCACATTCCCAGGCGCCGTGGCCGCTCTCGTGCGGGCGCAGGTCCTCGTCCCCGCAGTACGGGCAGTAGAACGGTGCGGCGCGTTCGCTCATGACAGCGACTCCGCGCCGGCCCGCGCCGCCCAGGTCGCGAAGCGCTCGCCGTCCACGCGCTCCTCCAGGTAGTGGCCCAGGACCCGCTCCACGTAGTCGGGCAGCTCGGCCGAAGTGACCTTCAGACCACGGACCTTGCGGCCGAACCCGGCCTCCAGACCGAGCGCGCCGCCCAGGTGCACCTGATAGCCCTCGACCTGGTTGCCGTCGTCGTCCAGGACCAGCTGGCCCTTGAGGCCGATGTCGGCGGTCTGGATGCGGGCGCACGCGTTGGGGCAGCCGTTGATGTTGATGGTGAGCGGCTCGTCGAACTCCGGCAGGCGGCGCTCCAGTTCGTCGATCAGTGCGGCGCCGCGCGCCTTCGTCTCGACGATCGCCAGCTTGCAGAACTCGATGCCGGTGCAGGCCATCGTGCCGCGCCGGAACGGCGAGGGCCGCACCTGGAAGTCGAGCGCCTCCAGGCCGGAGACCAGGGAGTCCACCTGGTCCCGCGCCACATCGAGGATGAGCATCTTCTGCTCGACGGTGGTGCGCAGCCGGTCCGAGCCGTGCGCCGCCGCGAGGTCGGCGATCTTGGCCAGCGTGGAGCCGTCCACCCGGCCGACCCGGGGGGCGAAACCGACGTAGAAGCGGCCGTCCTGCTGCTGGTGCACGCCCACGTGGTCGCGCCAGCGGCTGCTGGGCTGCTCGGGCGCGGGGCCGTCGGTCAGCGGGCGCTTCAGGTACTCGTCCTCCAGCACCTGGCGGAACTTCGCCGGGCCCCAGTCGGCCATCAGGAACTTCAGCCGGGCGCGGTTGCGAAGCCGCCGGTAACCGTAGTCGCGGAAGATGCCGACGACCCCGGCCCAGACGTCCGGAACCTCGTCCAGCGGCACCCACGCGCCCAGCCGCTCGGCGAGCCGCGGGTTGGTGGAGAGCCCGCCGCCGACCCAGACGTCGAAGCCCGGACCGTGCTCGGGGTGGACCACGCCGACGAACGCGATGTCGTTGATCTCGTGGACGACGTCCTGCACCGGCGAGCCGGAGATCGCGGTCTTGAACTTGCGCGGCAGGTTGGAGAATTCCTTGTTGCCGATGTACCGCTCGTGGATCTCGTCCACGGCGGGCGTGCCGTCGATGATCTCGTCGGAGGCGATGCCGGCCACGGGGGAGCCGATGATCACGCGGGGGCAGTCGCCGCACGCCTCGGTGGTGGAGAGCCCGACGGCCTCCAGCTTCTCCCAGATCGCCGGGACGTCCTCGATGCGGATCCAGTGCAGCTGGATGTTCTGCCGGTCGGTGATGTCCGCGGTGCCGCGCGCGTACTCCTGCGAGATCTCGCCGATCACCCGCAGCTGTGCGGTGGTCAGCCGGCCGCCGTCGATCCGGACCCGCAGCATGAAGTACTTGTCGTCCAGCTCCTCCGGCTCCAGGATCGCGGTCTTGCCGCCGTCGATTCCGGGCTTGCGCTGGGTGTACAGACCCCACCAGCGCATCCGGCCGCGGAGATCGTTGGGGTCGATCGAGTCGAAACCGCGCTTGGAGTAGATCGTCTCAATGCGTGTCCGCACATTGAGACCGTCGTCGTCCTTCTTGAACTGCTCATTGCCGTTGAGCGGAGTGTGGTGCCCCACGGCCCACTGACCTTCGCCACGGTGGCGTCCGGCCTTGCGGCGGGGCGTGACGGGCGCAGGCTGTTCCGGGGTAGCGGCCATGACAGTACGTCCTTCGGGACTGCAGGAGGGCGGCTCTGAACTGCACACTCGCGCTGAGGCGCGGCGGTGCGCAGGGGTTTGCAGAGAAAAGGGGATCGCGGCGGTGCTGGGACTCTCAGCTCGCCGGACAGATGGCGCTGGACACGCGGCCGAGGTCGACGTGGCGTCGACTCACCAAGGCAATTCCAGTTCCAGACATGACGGAAGCGTGGCACGCGAATCTCGGGCCAGTCCACCACTATCCAAGATGTGGACGGGAGTGTCCCGCTATGCAAGACGCTGTGGCGCTCGTCACGGAAAGTTTCCGGACCGGACCGCCCGTAATGGCCGCAATCCCCCTGTCTGTCACCGGGAGACGCCGTCGGAAGCGGAGTACGGCCCGGCTCTCCTGCCGCACCCCGCCCGGAACTACTGCCCGGAGCTACCGCCCGGACCCCGGCCACGGTCCGGGCGTCTCCACCTCCGGCTCCAGCTCCGTCTTCGTGTCGAAGAGCCGGAAGCCGCGCCGCAGATAGTTGTCCATGGCGTGCGGGCCGTCGTTGGAGCAGGTGTGCAGCCACACCCGCTTCGTCGGCGTCCGCTCCGGCCGGCGCTCCGCCAGGTCCCAGGCACGGGCGACCCCGTACGAGAGGAGATGACCGCCGATCCGGCGCCCCCGGAAAGCCGGAATCAGCCCGAAGTACATGATCTCGACGGCGCCCTCGTCCTGCGGGTCCAGCTCCAGGTAGCCCGCCGGAGTGCCGTTCGCGTACGCCACCCAGGTCTCGACCCCCGGCCGGTCCAGGGCCTCCTGCCACTGCGCGTACGTCATGCCGAGCCGGTCGGTCCACCGGATGTCGCCGCCGACCGCCGTGTAGAGGAACCGGCTGAACTCGGGAAGCGGCATCTCGGACCGCACGATCCGCACATCGCCCTCCGGGACCGTGGCGGGCCGCAGATCGTCGGGGGAGGTCTGTTCCAGGGACCAGATGGTCACTTCGGTGGTGGCGGCGGGGCTGTGTGCGGGGTTGCTCATGGCTGCCAGGGAACCACGCCCCGCCGCCTGCGCCAAAGCCGGTCCCGAGGCACGGACGCGGACCGCCGACGGAACGGGCCCGGATCCGGCCCGCGACACCCCTCAGCCGGCCGTACGCGCCCTGACCACGACCGGAGCCGTCGAGTGCGGCAGCAGATCGGCCGGGTGATCCGGGTGGATCACCTCCACCTCGACATCCTCACCGAAGCGGTACGGGCGGTGCGCGAGCACCTGGGCGAGATGACGGCGCATCCGGGAGATCTCCGCCCGCACCGTCACCGTCCGGGTCGCGTCGCCGAAGATGTCCTGCGCCAGCTCGGACGCCGTACGCCCCTGCGGGTGCAGCGCCAGGGCGTACAGCAGCTCCGCATGGCGTGGCGAGAGCCGCTGCGTCCAGGTGCCCACCGCACCCATCACATTGACCGTGAGACCGCGCGGCCGGCTCAGATCCAGCACCACCCGCTGCGGCGCCCCGTCCGAAGGCCCCTCCGAGACCTGGATCAGCCAGCCGCCCGGCAACGGCTCGACCCGGCACATGCCGAGCGACGGCAGCCACACCCGGCCCGGCCGTAACGACTTGGGCAGCGGCAGCCGGTCGACCGGCGGCATCCCGGTCACCGCGGCGAGCCAGCCGTGGGTGTCCACCGCCAGGGCCCGGCCGCCCAGTCGGCACACCAGCGGCGCCGCCACCGAGCGCAGCCGGTCGATCGCCTGCAGATGCCGGTTCCTGATCTCGCTCTCCGCCAGCCTGGCGACCGAACTGACCAGGGCGAGCGTCGTCGGATGGAACGTGGACGCGGGACCGCTCATGTCGACGATGCCCATCATCTTCCCGTCGCGCGGGTCACGGACCGGGGCCGCCGCGCACGTCCAGTTGTGCAGCGTGCGGATGAAGTGCTCCGAGGAATGGACCTGGACCGGGACGCGGGAGACCAGCGCCGTACCGATCGCGTTCGTCCCCGTGCTCTCCTCCGCCCAGGCCGCGCCCTCCGCGAGACAGACGTCGTCCGCCCGGCGCAGCACCCCCGCGTTGCCCCGGCGCCACAGCACCCGGCACTCCACATCGGTGACCACCATGATCTGCTGGGCGGCGTCCGCCAGGGCGACCAGACCGTCGTTCAGCAGCGGCATCACCTCGCCCAGCGTCGAGCTCCGGCGACGGTGCTCGATCTCGTCCACATCGAGCAGCGGACTCTCGGTCGACTGGTCCGGGTCGATGCCGCTGCGCAGCACCCGGTCCCACGAGGCACCGATCTCGGCCCGCGGGGCGACCGCCGGGCGGTCACCCGCCAGCGCGGCCTCCCTGGCCCGGTGGATCGCACGGATGGCCCCCGGGGTCTGCGGGACAGCAGGCCGGGGCACCCCGAAGGCGCTGGTCTCCACGCTCGTTTCCCCCCACATGCCAGGGCCGGCTCGACGATCCACGGCCCCATCCTGCCGCCGGGAGGGGCCCGGTACCGCGTACTCCGCACAATGGTTGCAACCCTTTGCAACTCTGGCGAGAGGGGGCGGGTCCGTACGAGAGTGATGGAACACCGCGCGGCGGAGCCCGTGTTCCATCGTTCGGTGTGCACAGCATGGAGGGTGGTGCCGTGTCGGCGCAGCACCACCCTCCGTTGCTGTCCACGGGCGGATCTCAGTGTGCGACGGGCCGCGCCCGTTCGACGACCGACACCAGGTCGAGGGTGTGCGGCAGCGTCCCGAAGGCCGCGCCCCGGTCCCCGCCCAGCCGTGACGCGCAGAACGCGTCGGCCACCTCCGGCGGCGCCCACCGCACCAGCAGCGAACCCTGGAGCACCAGCGCCATCCGCTCCGCCAGACGGCGGGCCCGCGCCTCGATCCCGTCCAGATCGGCCAGCTCCGTCAGCATGTCCCTGATCGCCCGGTCCAGCCGGTGATCGGCCCCGCGCGCCCTGCCGACCTCCTGGAGGAACGCGTTCAGCGCCATCGGCTCACGCTGCAGCGCCCGGAGCACATCCAGCGCCTGTACGTTCCCGGCGCCCTCCCAGATGGAGTTGAGCGGCGCCTCGCGCAGCAGCCGGGGCATCCCGGACTCCTCGACGTAACCGTTGCCGCCCAGACACTCCAGCGCCTCACCCACCAGCGGAGTGCACCGCTTGGTCACCCAGTACTTCGCCGCGGGCACCGCGATCCGCAGGAAGGCCAGCTCGCTCTCCGATCCGTCGTCGTACGCCGCCGCCAGCCGCATCGCCAGCACCGTCGCGGCCTCCGACTCCAGCGCCAGATCGGCCAGCACATTGCGCATCAGCGGCTTCTCGACCAGCACCCCGCCGAACGCGCTGCGGTACGTGCAGTGGTGGATCGCCTGCGCCACCGCCTGCCGCATCAGCGCCGCCGAACCGGCCACACAGTCCAGCCGGGTCGCCGCCACCATCTCGATGACGGTGTGCACCCCACGCCCCTCCTCGCCGACCCGGCGCGCCCAACTGCCGTCGAACTCGACCTCGGCCGAGGCGTTCGAACGGTTGCCCAGCTTGTCCTTGAGCCGCTGGATCGCGAACGGGTTGCGGGTGCCGTCGGGCAGCACCCGGGGCAGCAGAAAGCACGTCAGACCGCCGGGCGCCTGCGCCAGGACCAGGAAGCCGTCGGACATGGGCGCCGAACAGAACCACTTGTGCCCGGTGAGCAGATACTCGCCCGCCGCGGCCAGCGGCTCGGCCCGGGTCGTGTTCGCCCGTACGTCCGAGCCGCCCTGCTTCTCCGTCATCCCCATCCCGAGGAGCGCACCCGCCTTCCGCGCGGCGGGCCGCAGCCCCTGCTCGTACACCGCCGAGGTGAGCAGCGGCTCCCACTCGGCGGCCAGCGCCGGATCGGTACGCAGCGTGGGCACCGCCGCGTGCGTCATCGACAGCGGGCAGCCGTTCCCCGCCTCGGCCTGCGTCCACACCAGGAAACCGGCGGCCCGCCGCACATGGCCGGCGGGCCGGCCCCAGGCAGCGGTCAGGCCCGCGCCGACCCCGTGGCCGAGCAGCCGGTGCCAGGCCGGATGGAACTCGACCTCGTCGATCCGATGCCCGTACCGGTCGTGCGAACGCAGCACCGGCGGATTCGCGTTCGCCTGCGCACCCCACTCCTGTACCTGGGCGGATCCCGCGGCGCGGCCCAGCTCACCGAGTTCGCCCCGGACTTCGGCCAGTAGCTCGGGTGACGTGTGACGTTGCACGGCCTCGGTGAGCGCCTGGTCGGTGCCGAAGACGTCGTAGCCGGTCAGCGGCGGTACCTGGTTGGACACGGTGTGGGTGGTGGCTGCCATGCCGATACGGTAAGGACGTGCAGGCAGCAAATGAAACACCCGAGCCGCCACCGGGCCGGCTCCACCGGGCCCGAGTCCTCTACCGCAACGTATCCAAGCGGCAGATGGCCTGGCGGTTGCTCAAGGACACCGTCAACTCGTGCATGGAGTACCGCATCCTCGGGCTCGCCGCCGAGGCGGCGTTCTTCACCCTGCTGTCCCTGCCGCCCCTGCTCCTCGGCCTGATCGGACTGCTCGGATACGTCGACGAGTGGACCAGCACCACCACGGTCGCCTCCATCGAGCGCAACATCCTCAACGCCGCGCAGACCGTGCTCAGCGAGCGGGGCGTCAACGACTTCGCCAAGCCGCTGCTGGCGGACGTCTCCACCGGCGCCCGGCCCGATGTCATCTCCATCGGCTTCGCGATCGCGCTCTGGTCCGGCTCCCGCGCGGTCAATGTCTTCATCGACACGATCACCGTGATGTACGGCCTCGACGGCCAGCGCGGCATCGTCAAGACGCGACTGCTCGCCTTCCTGCTGTACGTCGTCGCGCTGCTGCTCGGCGCCGTCGTGCTGCCGCTGCTGGTCGTCGGCCCCGACCGGGTCGTGGAGATCGTCCCGTGGGGCACCGAACTCATAAGCGTCCTGTACTGGCCGCTGGTGATCCTGCTGTCGATCGCGTTCCTGACGACGCTCTACCACGTGTCCGTGCCGGTCCGTTCGCCGTGGATCGAGGACATGCCGGGCGCGCTGGTCGCACTGGCGATGTGGGTGCTCGGCAGCTTCCTGCTCCGGATCTATCTCACCAGTACGGTCGAGGGGCCCACGATCTACGGCTCGTTGGCGGCCCCGATCGCCGTGCTGCTGTGGATCGGCATCTCCGCGTTCGCGGTCCTGGTCGGCGCGGCGGTGAACGCGGCCATCGACCGGGTCTGGCCCTCACTGGCGACGGCCGCCGCCCGCGCGGCGAACGAGCGGGTACGGGCGGCCCAGGCGGCGGAGCTGGTCGCCCGGACGCAGGCGGGGAACCAGGAGTACTGGGACGACGACGATGACGATGACGGCGACGACGACGGGAGCGACGTCGGCGACAGCCCCTACATGCCCTCCGAGTTCCCGGAGCGCTGGTCGAAGTTCCTGCCGCCGGACGACGTGAAGTCCAGGCTGCAACCGAGCCGCGAAAAGGAGCCGGAGAAGCCGGAGCCGGAGAAGTGGGACGCGGGGGAGCGGGACACGGAGAAGCGGGGCGAGGAGTCCGGCGGCTGAGCGGTTCCTACGGCGCGGGCGTGGGTGCCGGAACGGTCGGCTCGGAAGGAGCCGCGGGTGCCCCGGGTGCGGTTGGAGCCACGGGTACCGGAGGTGTCGCAGGTACCGCCGGTGTCGCGCCGGGGGACCAGGACAGCTTGACCGTCAGATGTCCCTCGACCGCGCTCTTGGCGATCACCGCGCCGGCCTCCGCCGTGATCTTCACCCCGAATTCCAGCTCCACGCCGTCCGGCTTCAGCGCGCCGTCCCGGAACACCGCGAGGGCGGACTCCGCCGCCGACCGGATCCCCGTCAGCGCACTGTCGAACGTACGCCCGGCTCTGGCCAGGGTGTTGTCGTCGCCCAACGCGACCAGCTGCGCGCCCTGCGTGTGCCGGTCGACCTCGACCGTGACCGTCGCGCCGCTCTCGGTGGTGAACTCCATCAGTGCCGTCATGACTGCCCCCGGGAAGCTGATTCCGTTCGCCGACGAGACTAGCGTGTGAGCCATGGGCAACAGGTACGAAGAGCGGACGTCGCGGTTCGACGGCGCGATCGTCTGGACGCTGAGCGTGCCGGAGGGATCGGCCCACCCGGTGCTGCCCGACGGCTGCATGGACCTGCTCTGGATCGGTGGACGGCTGCTCGTCGCGGGCCCCGACACCCGCGCCGCCACACCGTCCGCCCCGGCCGGCGGACGGTGCGCCGGCATCCGGTTCGCGCCCGGCACGGCCCCCGCGCTGCTCGGGGTGGCGGCGGACGAGCTGCGCGACCGCCGCGTCGAACTCGCGGACCTCTGGCCGGGAGACCGGGTCCGGGTACTCACCGAGCAGCTCGCCGAGGCCCGCGACCCGGCCGCCGCGCTGGAGGACGTCGCACTGCGCCGGGCGGCCGAGACCGCACCGCCGGACCCGTTGATGCGGTACGTCGCCGGCCGGCTCGACGCCGGATGGTCCGTCGCGGACACCGCACACCGGGCCGGTCTGGGCGCCCGCCAGCTGCACCGCCGTTCGCTCGCGGCCTTCGGCTACGGGCCGAAGACGCTCGCCCGGGTCCTGCGCCTGCAACGCGCGCTGGCCCTCGCCCGGTCCGGGACGCCGTACGCCGAGGCGGCGGTCGAGGCGAGCTGCACCGACCAGGCCCATCTCGCCCGGGAGATGCGCGACCTGGCCGGCACCACCCTGACCGCCCACCTGGCCCGCTAAAGCCTCGTTCCGGCTGTTGGGGCCCGTCGCCTCAGCCGTTGGCGGCGAACAACGACACCGCGCAGCCGTCCGGGTCGAGGACCATCGCGTAACGCTGCCCCCACACCGCGTCCCACGGCTTCAGATGCCCCCGGTACCCCGCACCGGTCAGATCGTCGTACACCGCGTCCACCTCCGCCGGGCTGTCGCACAGGAAGGCCAGGGAGAGACGGTCCCCGCCGGTCGGCGCGGTCCATCCGGGGTCGAACGAGCGGATGACGTCCTCGGTGTCCCACAGCAGCCGCTGTCCGCCCGGGAGCGTCACTTCGACATGGGGTGCGGATTCCGCTCCGGCTGGGATGTCGAGGCCGAGCCGGCGGTAGAAGGTGAGCGATGCGGCCAGATCCGCCGTGACGATGCCGATCGCGTCCATGCGTGGAGTCATGCTCCGACCGTATGCCGGACCCCGGCGCGGGTCTTGTACGAAACGGACATGGCCGGTACGCGGGGCGGGTGCTGCCGAGGGAACCCGGCAGCACCCGTTCGCCACCGCCCCTACGTGGCGTCGGCCGTGCAGTCGGCGGGCGACGTGCCCGGGTCCGTCAGTGCGAGACCGAGCTGGGCGCGTTCGGTGACCCAGCGGCTCGGACGATGGCGCGGATCACCCGTCGTGCGGTGCAGGGTTCGGTGCAGCTCCAGCATCCGGCCCGCGCCGATCCGGTCGCCCCAGGCCAGCGGGCCGACCGGGTAGCCGAGCCCGGCGGTGACGGCCAGGTCGATATCGGCGGGAGCGGCGATGGAACGCTCCGCGATCCCCGCCGCGACCGACACGATCGAGGCGAGCAGCCGCTGGGCGACCGAGCCCGCCGTGTCCCGCACCACCGAGACCGCCCACGGCACCTCGTCGTCCGCCGCGCGGGCCAGCACCGCGCGGGCGTCGCGCGCGGCGGCCGGGTCCGCCGCCGGGGTCACGGCCAGCACCCGGCGCCGGCCGGCCGCGGGCAGCGGGTCCACGCCGAAGGTGCGCCCCGCGGGCAGCCCGTGCCCGGCGACCGCCCCGGCCACCGTGGTGCCCCAGGCCGGAACCAGCACCAGGGCGTCGGCGGACGGCCCGTCGCCGGTCTCGACCACGGCCCCCGCGCCGCTCAGCGCGGTCCGCAGCGCGGCCGCGTCCCGGTCCTGCCCCTCGGCGCCGTGGACGAACACCGGGCGGTCCGCGTCGCCGGTGACCGGCGGCTCCGGAGCGGGGGCGGGCGCCTCGGGGCCGTACGCGTACCAGCCGCGCCCGGTCTTGCGGCCGTGCAGCCCGGCCACCACCCGGTTCGGGGTGAGGTAGGAGGGACGGAGCCGGTCCGCGTAGCGGAACCCCTGCCAGATCGAGTCGATCACCGCAGCCGTCACATCCAGGCCGGTGAGGTCCATCAGCTCGAACGGGCCCATCCGCAGGCCCAGTACGTCACGGGCGATCCGGTCGATGTCCGCCGGATCGCCGACCGTCTCCTCCAGCAGCGCGAGCGCCTCGGTCACCAGCCCGCGCCCGGCGTGATTGACGAGGAAGCCGGGGCTGTCGGCGACGGTGACCGCGCGATGGCCGCAGCTCTCGACGAGTGCGGTGAGGGCCGGCGGGATCTCCGGGCGGGTGGCGGCGCCGGGCACGATCTCGACGATCTTCATCAGCGGCACCGGGTTGAAGAAGTGCAGCCCGGCCAGGCGCGTCGGGTCCTCCAGCGCCGCGGCGATCCGGGTGACCGACAGGGACGAGGTGTTGGTCGCGAAGACGGCCGTCGCGGGCAGCGCCTTCTCCAGCCGGCCGAACACCTCCTTCTTGGTGTCGAGGTCCTCCCGCACGGCCTCGACGACCAGCTCGACGTCCGGGCCCTGCGCCCACGGATCGTCGAGCGGGATCAGCCGCTCCAGGGCGGCGGCGCTGTCCTCGGCGGACATCCGGCCCTTCTGCACGGCCCGTTCGAGCATGGACCGTACGAAGTCCACGGCGGCCGTCACGGCCTCCGTGCGCACGTCGCACAGCTCGACGGTGTGTCCGGCGGTCGCCGCCCACTGGGCGATGCCGCGGCCCATGGCCCCGGCGCCGACGATCCTGATTCGCATGGCGTTTGCGGTCCTCTCGCGGTGTGACATGTGGTCTGTCCGGGTCGGCGGGTGTGACATGTGACCTGTGCAGGCTGGCGGGTGTGACATGTGACCTGTGCAGGCTGGCGGGTGTGACATGTGACCTGTGCAGGCTGGCGGGTGTGACATGTGACCTGTCCAGGCCGACAGGTGTGACATGTGACCCGTCCACGTGAACGGGTGCGACACGTGATCCGTCTCAGCGAAGATAGACGCGGCCGGGGTCCACGTCCTCCCGCAGCAGCCGGAGTTCGGCCGCGGTCGGCGGTGGGACTGTGCCGACCGTGTCGGCCACCTTCAGGTCCCAGCCGGTGGCCGCGCGTACCTGCTCGACGGTGACGCCGGGGTGGACGGCGACCAGGTGGAGTTCCTCGCCGACGCCCGCGCGGGCCAGGATGCCCAGTTCGGTGATGACCCGGGTGACTCCCGCGCCCAGCGGCCGGATGCCCTCGGCCAGCGCCCGGTCCGGGCCGGGCGTGGTGCAGAAGTCCAGGTTCTCGGTGAAGGAGCGCGGGTTGTGGCGGCGCATCACCACGAAGACCTCGCGGGAGTTGGCCATCACCTCGATGCCGCCGCCGGAGCCGGGCAGCCGGACCGAGGGGCTGTCCCAGTCGCCGATCACGGAGGTGTTGAGGTTGCCCCACCGGTCGATCTGCGCGGCGCCCAGGAACCCCACGTCGATATGGCCGCCCTGGAGGACACAGCCGAAGAGGGTGGGCATCGCGAGCACCGCCTCCGCACCGGTGATCAGGACCGCGTCGGCGATGGTCTCCGGCAGATGCGAGGGGTGCGCGCCGCAGACCCCGGACTCGTACACGACCTCGATCTCCGGGGCGACCGTCAGATGGGCCAGCTCGGTGGCGAGCGTCGGCAGGCCGATGCCGGCGAACACCGTGCGGCGCGCGGCCAGTTCACGGGAGGCGACGACGGAGAGCAGCTCAGAGGAGGTGATGGTGTCCGGTGCGGTGGCGATCGTGGTGCTCGTGGTTGTTGTGCCCGTCGTGGTCGTCGTGGTCGTCGCCATGGGGCGTTCCCTCTCCTGTTCCGTTTCCGTCGGTCGTGCGGTCCGCCCGCTCACAGCCGCCGCCCGTAGTTCACGGGCAGGCTCAGCGCCTCGCCGACCGCCAGGCCCGCCCAGAACTCCTCGCCGAGCTTGTCGACGTACTCCGCGTGGTCGGCCGTCCCCAGCACCCATTCCGCCAGCCAGTCCTGGAGCCGCTGCGGATCCTTGCTGATGTGCGACCAGGCGCGGTAGAAGGCGTTGTCCCGGTCGTAGTACCCCTGTGCGAAGGAGGGGTGGGCGCCGCGTGGGCAGACGACGACCGCGTCGACCGCGTGGGCGGGGACGAGCGTACGGTTCGGGTCCGAGCGGATCACCTCGTCGTCGACGATCTCCTCCACGACGACGATCGCCTTCTCCGCCGCGTACACCGCCTCGGCCTGGATGCCGGTCAGGCCCCACATCTGGGTGTTGCCGCTGCGGTCGGCGCGCTGGGCGTGGATGATCGTCACGTCCGGGTTGACCGGCGGTACGACGTAGATCTGCTCGGGCTCGCCGTCCGGACCGGGGTAGGGCGAAGTGACCTTGCGCAGACCGCTGTTGACGGACGGCAGATCGCTGCCGCCGTAACTGCGCAACGGGTGGAACGGCAGCCGCTGCGCACCGGCCAGGTAGCGGCAGATCATCCCGTAGTGGCTGTACTCCTCGAAGGCGAGCGGCGCGGGCTCGCCGGTCTCGATGCGGCGGCGCAGCTCGCCGAGCGATCCGGCCGAGGAGTTGCCGACGAAGGAGGAGACCAGCCGCGAGACACAGCCCGCGGCGATCATCTGGTCCACCACGATGTCCGCGGTCATCCGGACCACGGTGAGGTCCCGGCGGCCCTGGCGGATGATCTCGTGACCCGCGGCTGTCGGGACGAGATGGGTGAAGCCTTCGAGACAGACGGTGCCGCCGTCGTGGACGAAGGCGGCTATCGCCGCCTTCATCGACATCGTCTTGTCTTTCCGGTCCGTCGTGGCCACGGTGCTCCTCCGGCTCTGCTTGCGCTTCCTGGGTATGCGCGTCGACCCACCGTGTCAGCGGCTATTGATTGCTGTCCAATACCAAATTAAGGTCGTATCAAGACGTCCTGCTAATGAATCGGATCGGTTGGTCCGGTCGCTGGGGCTGGTTGCCGGGTCCGGTCGATGGGTCCTGTGGACTGGTCCGGTGGATGGGTCAGATTGATGAGTCCGGTCGGCGACGACCGGTGGCCGAAGGGGAACGCGCATGGAGCTGCGTCATCTGTCCGCGTTCGTCGCCGTGGCCGAGGAACTGCACTTCGGACGGGCCGCGAAGCGGCTGCAGATGGCCCAGCCGCCGCTGAGCCAGCAGATCCGCCAGCTGGAGAAGGAGCTGGGTGTCCAGCTCTTCGAACGCAACACCCGGTCGGTGCGGCTCACCAGCGCGGGGGAGTCCTTCCTCCAGCCGGTCCGTACCGTCCTGGACGACCTGGACACTGCGGTGCGCGCCGCGAAGGCGGCGGGCCGCGGCGAGTACGGCCGGGTCACCATCGGCTTCGCGGGAGCCTCCAGCCACGAGACGCTGCCGAACCTCACCAGAGCCGTGCGCGCCGCCCACCCCGCCCTCGAACTGGTCATGAGGGGCCAGACCTACGCCAACGTCGCCCTCGACCGGGTCGCCGACGGCTCGCTCGACCTGGGTTTCGTGCGGCTTCCGGTGACCCAGCCGGGAGTGGCGTACCGGGTGATCGACGAGGAGGAGCTGGTCTGCGCGCTGCCCTTCGACCACCGGCTCGCCCGGCTGGAGAGCGTCCCCATCGACGTCCTGGCCGAGGAGCCCTTCGTCTCCTTCCCCGCCAACACCGGCTCCACGGTGCGCGACGCGATGGTCGGGGCCTGCGAGGCCGCCGGATTCAACCCCCGGGTCGTCCAGGAGGCACCCGACTCGTACACCATCCTGGCGCTGGTCGCTGCGGGCGTCGGTGTCACGCTCACCGTCACCTCCGTCCAGCACATCCAGCAGAACGGACTGGTCTACCGGCCCCTGTCCGGCCCGCCGATCCGACTCCAGGCGGCGCTCGCCTGGCGGGCCGACAACCCCTCCGCCGCGCTGCGGGCGGTACTCGCCGCGGCGGAGGACGCCCTGCCCACGCCGGCGGGCCCGTCCGAGGCGTGAACCGCAGCGGACCGACGCCGCATTGAGACGCGCCACGTCTTGGACCAGGGCGAACTGGATATTGGACCGGCTCAGCCGCCGGGTGCAAGGGTCGGCGGCAAACGCCCTCGCCACCGAAAGGTCACGCCGTGCCCGACCAGCAGCTCGATGTCGTCATCTGTGAACCACTGCGTACCCCCATCGGCCGTTTCGGCGGAGTGTTCGCGCAGCAGACGCCGGCCGTACTCGCCGCACGCGTCATCGCCGAGGTCGTGGCCCGTACCGGTATCGATCCCGCCGCCGTCGACGAGGTGATCCTCGGTCACTCCTATCCGTCCGCGGAGGCCCCCGCCATCGGCCGGGTCGCCGCTCTCGACGCCGGGCTGCCCGAGACCGTCACCGGATCGCAGGTCGACCGCCGCTGCGGCTCGGGCCTCCAGGCCGTGCTCGACGCGGCGATGCAGATCCGGGCCGGCTTCAGCGAGGTCGTGATCGCGGGCGGAGTCGACGTGATGAGCGCCGCCCCGTACTACACCCACGACGGCCGCTGGGGCATCAAGGGCCCCGGCCTCCAGCTCCACGACTCGCTGGCCAGGGGCAGGGTCACCGCGGGCGGCGTCAACCACCCCGTACCGGGCGGCATGATCGAGACCGCCGAGAACCTCCGGCGCGCATACGGCATCAGCCGCGCCGACCAGGACGCCCTCGCCCTGCGCTCCCAGCAGCGGGCCGGCCGGGCGGTGGCCGAGGGGCGGTACGACGCCGAGACCGTTCCCGTCACCGTACGCACCCGCAAGGGCGAGACGGTCGTCACCGCCGACGAGCACCCCCGCCCCGACACCACCGCCGAACAACTCGCCGCGCTGCGCCCGATCATGGCGAAGTCCGACCCGGAGGCGACCGTCACCGCGGGCAACGCCAGCGGCCAGAACGACGCGGCCGCCGCCTGTCTGGTCACGAGCGCGGCCACCGCCGAACGGCTCGGCCTCACCCCGCTGGTCCGCCTGGTCTCCTTCGCCCGTGCCGGGGTGCCCGCCGCCACGATGGGCATCGGCCCCGTCCCGGCGACCCGTGCCGCTCTCGCCCGTGCCGGCCTCGGCCTCGCCGATCTCGACCTGATCGAGCTCAACGAGGCCTTCGCCGCCCAGGTGCTGGCCTGCACCCGCGAGCTGGGCCTCGGCGAGAGGGACCACGAGCAGCGGATCAACGTCAACGGCTCCGGCGTCTCCCTCGGCCACCCGGTCGGCGCCACCGGCGCCCGCATCCTTGCCACGCTCACCCGTGAGCTGCACCGCCGCGAGGCGCGGTACGGCCTGGAGACCATGTGCATCGGCGGCGGGCAGGGCCTTGCCGCGATCTTCGAGCGGATCGCGGCCTGAGATCCGGCCGCTGAGGTGTCACAGGTGCAGTGAGACGCCTGACGTCTCACTGCACCAGTAATTCAGTATTGGACCGTTCTAGGTCCCGGCTGGCACCGTAACGCCATCACCCCCACCGCCGCCGTCCCTCCCCGGTTCACCGATGCGCCCCCACGCATGCCCGAGAGGTCTCGGGCATGCCCACTCGGTCCCACGCAGCCCCACGCAGCCTCATTCAGTCCTACGCAGTCCCGCGCGGCGACGGGCGTCTCGGGCGACGCCCCTTCTCGTCCCCTGCCATCCGTTCGATCAATGACGTTCACGGGAGCCACCATGAGTGCGTCCACCGCCAGCGCACGAGAGCGCACAAGAGCCGCAAACCGCGCCGGATTCGGTGCTTTCATCGGTTCGACCATCGAATGGTTCGACTTCTACATCTACGGGACGGCGGCCGCGCTCGTCTTCGACAAGGTGTTCTTCCCCGAGCTGGACGGCCCGGTGGGAACCCTGGTCGCCTTCGCGACCTTCTGGGTCGGCTTCCTCGCCCGGCCCATCGGCGGGATCATCTTCGGCCACTACGGTGACCGCCTGGGCCGCAAGAAGACCCTGGTCATCACCCTGCTGATGATGGGCATCTCGACCACCGCGATCGGCCTCCTGCCGAGCTACGCCTCCATCGGCATAGCCGCCCCGATCCTGCTGGTCGCCATCCGCATGGTGCAGGGCATCGGCCTGGGCGGTGAGTGGGGCGGTTCCGTACTGATCGCCTCCGAGCACGCCCCGAAGGGCAAGTCGGTGCTGTACGGGGCGTTCGCCCAGCAGGGCTCCCCGGTCGGCAACACCCTCTCCACCCTGAGCTTCCTCGCCATCAGCCAGCTGCCCGACTCCGCGTTCGTCTCCTGGGGCTGGCGGGTGCCGTTCCTCTTCTCGGCCGCCCTCGTCATCGTCGGGCTCTTCGTCCGGCTGAAGGTCGCCGAATCCCCGGCGATGGCGAAGCTCATCGAGAAGAAGGAGGTCGTCAAGCTTCCGCTGACCGAGGTCCTGCGCACCCAGCCCATGCTGATCGTCCTCGGCATCGGCGCCTGCACGATCGGTCTGTCGGCCACCTACTTCAAGTCGACGTTCGCCCTGTCCTGGGCCACCTCGGCACTCGGCTTCGACCGCAGCTCGTTCCTGACGATCATCCTCGTCGCCAACATCACCCAGATCATCGTCCAGCCCTTCGGCGCCCTCATCGCCACCCGCATGAAGAGCTGGTCCCGCGCGGTGACCGTGATGCTGGTGCCCGAACTGATCCTGATGCCGGTGATGTTCCTGCTGATCCGCACCGAGAACTACGGCCTCGCGATGCTCGGCGTCGCCGTCGCCACCATCCCGCACTGCCTCTACTACGCGGCCCTGGCCGGCATGCTCGCCAGCCGCTTCCCGGCCCACCTGCGCTACACCGGCATCTCGCTGTGCTACCAGCTCTGCGGGACGCTGCTCGGCGGCACGACCCCGATCATCGGCCAGTTCCTGCTCAACCGCACCGGCTCGATCACCGCCGTCATCGCCTACGCCATCTTCCAGGTGTCGCTGACCCTGGGCTGCATGCTTCTGCTGCTCAAGCGTCCCAACCACGACGAGCAGGCCGCCGAGCCCGTCGCCGCGGTACGCACCGCGACCGCCGCCGTCTGACCTTCCTGCCCCAGGGGAAGACCGGCCCCACGAAAAGAAGACGAAAAGAAGACGAGAGGACGGCCGCCATGCCGCTGACCGTGAACGGCATCCCGGAGATCCTCGCGCTGGACGGGCGCGACCTCGGGCACTCCGGCTGGAAGGAGATCACCCAGGAACTCATCGACGCCTACGCGGACGTCTCCGGGGACCATCAGTGGATCCACACCGACGTCGAGCGCGCCGCGTCCGGCCCGTACGGGCGGACCATCGCCCACGGGTACATGGTGCTCAGCTGGGGCATCCCGATGTTCGCCGAGCTGCTCCGGGTCGAGGGGGTGGGCCGCGCCCTCAACTACGGGCTCGACCGGGTCCGCCACCCGGCGCCGGTGCCGGTCGGCAGCCGGGTCCGGCTGCATGCCGCGGTCGCCGGGGTGAAGGAGGTCGCGCGCGGCGGTGTGGAGATGGCGCGGTCGTTCACCTTCGAGCTCGAAGGGTCCGAGAAGCCGGCCTGCGTGGCCCGGTCATTGACGCACTTCTACCCGTAGGACGGGCGACGCGTGGGGCGGGACGGCGCCCACACCGCCCCGCCCCACGCCGCCCCACGCCGCCCCACGCCGCTTCACACCGTCTTGCCCCCGCCCGTGCGACCCCGACGTATCAGCCGGCGGCCGTGGTCCGCGGGGCCGTGTCCCGCTCCGCCGCCGTCACCGCGAGATGGTCCAGCTCGGCGTCCGGGTCGGTGAGCCGGTTCAGCCGGGCCGGTACGTCGAACCCGACCAGCAGCACCACGATCACCGTGCCCGCGAAGGTCAGCACGGCCAGCGCCTGCCCCAGATCCATCCCGGACGCCAGATGCGCCCCCAGCACCGGGGCCACCGCACCGCCCAGCGCCCCCACGTTGTACGTGAAGCCGAGCGCGGCACCCCTGCTCGCGGTCGGGAAGTGCCCGCCGATGTAGCGGGGCAGCAGCCCGGAGATGCCGAAGCTGGTCGCCTGGAGCAGGAACAGCAGGACGCCGAGCAGCAGCAGGTTGTCGTGCACGGCGAAGACCGGGTAGACGAACGCCAGCGACGCGAGCAGGGTCAGCGCGTACGCCTTCTTCGCCCCGATCCGGTCGCCGAGGAAGCCCGCGGTCCAGCAGCCGACCATGGTCCCGAACCCCGCGAAGTACAGGACATCGGTGACCTGGTCGGTGGAGTAGCCGAGTTCGGTCTTCAGATACGTGGGCAGCAGCGACTGGATCGGCCACGAGTACAGGAACGCGAAGAACAGCGTCACGATCATCGACAGATACAGCACCCAGCCGCGCTTCCCGCCCAGCTGCACGGCGAACGCGGCGAGCGTCAGCCCGGCGGCCACCGAGAGCACCGGGACCATTCCGGCCCCGCCCGGGGTGAAGACCAGGAAGAGCGAGACGGTGGCGACGACCACCAGGACCGTGTTGACCACGGCCCGGCCCCGGCTCGCGAACAGCGGCCGGAACGGATTGGGCTTGGCGCCCTTGTCCGCGACGCTCTCCGTCCACTCCTCGGCCTCCGGCAGTGCCCGCCGCATCCACAGCGCGACGGCGATCGGGATCAGGCCGAGGTAGAACATCCACCGCCAGCCGAGCGAGGGCACCACCCAGTTGTAGACCTGCGCGGCGAGCACCGAACCGACCGAGAACCCCGAGATCAGGAAGCCGCTGGCCCGGCTGCGGAGCCTGGCCGGCCAGCTCTCCATGACGTATGTGGCGCTGGCGCTGTACTCACCGGCCATGCCCATGCCGATGGCCAGCCGGGCGGCGAACAGGCTCTGGTAGTTCCAGGCGAATCCGCAGGCGAAGGTGCCGAGCGAGTACAGCAGGATGCTCAGGACCATGGACAGCTTGCGGCCGTACCGGTCGCCGATGGCGCCGAGCACCGCACCGCCCAGCCAGCGGGTGATGAACGCACCGGAGATCAGGCTGGCGGCCTGCACCGTGCTCAGCCCGAAGTCGTCACTGATCTCGGTGAGTACGAGAGTGATCAGCACGAAGTCGAAGCCGTCGAGGACGTAGCCGATCCAGGCGGCGAAGAACGACTTCCACTGGGTGCCGCTCACTTCTCGGTACCAGGGGAGCCTGGCGGGTGATGTGGTCTGCACGGTGACTCCAGGATGCGGGACGGCGCTCGTCGTCGAGACGCCGGTCCGCGTAGTGGGGGGCGGGTCAGGGCCGGGCGATGCCCGCCACGAAGCGGGCGGTCAGGGCGGTGGGCGCGGTGATGGCGGTGCCGACGACGACGCTGTGCGCGCCGCGTACCAGGGCTTCGGCGGCGTCCTCGGGGGTGTTGATACGGCCTTCGGCGACCACCGGTACGTCGATCGCGGCGGCGAGCGCGGCGACCAGGCCGAGGTCGGGGCCGGACTGCTCCGGTGTGCCCGGCACGTAGCCGGAGAGGGTGGTGGAGACGAAGTCCGCGCCTTGCCCGGCCGCCGCGACACCTTCGGCGAGCGTGGAGACGTCGGCCATCACCAGCGCGCCGGCCCCGTGCACCGCCGCGACCAGCTCGGCGAAGGTGGAGCCGTCCGGGCGCGGCCGGTCGGTGGCGTCGGCCGCGACGACATCGGCACCGGCCTCGACCAGGGCCAGGGCGTGCCGGACGGTCGGGGTGATGTAGACGCCGACGTCGCCGTCCTTCCACAGGCCGATGACCGGGAGATCCACGGCCTCGGCGATCGCGGCGACGACCTCCGGCTCATTGGCGCGGATCGCGGCGCCGCCTCCGGCGACCGCCGACCGGGCGAGCCGGACGAGGGTGCCGGTCTCCCGCATCGGGTCGCCGGGGGGTGCCTGGCAGGACACGATCAGCTTGCCCCGCAGGGAGTCGGCCAGTTCCTGAGCGGTCATCGAGGGACTCCCGGGTGGTGGAGGGGAAGTGTGGTGGTCAGGGCGGCGGCGCCGAGCACCGCCGCGTCGGCGCCGAACCGCGGCGCCCGGGGCGCGAGCCCGCGCAGCGGCGGCATCAGCTCCGCGGTGAGGGCGGCGGCCAGGGCGTCCCCGTACAGCGGGCCGATCCGCGGCACACCGCCGCCGACGACGACCCGGTCGGGCCCCAGCGCGTTGGCGAGCCCGCCGAGTACCCGGCCGGTGGCGGCCGCGCCGGTGGTGATGGCGCGGACGGCCGCCGCGTCGCCCAGGGCCGCGCGGGCGGCGACGGTTTCGAGCAGGTCCACGGGGGCGCCGGTCAGCCGCTCGTAGTGGGCGGCGATGCCCGGCCCGGAGGCGATGACCTCCAGGTGCCCGGTCGCACCGCAGGTGCAGGGCAGTCCGGCGGCCTCGGGGCTGGACAGATGGCCGAGGTGCCCGGCGAGCCCGGAGGTGCCGTGCAGCATCCGCCCGTCCACGGCGACCGCGCCGCCCACCCCCGTACCGACGGCCACGAAGAGCAGCGAGCCGCGCCCCGGGTGCTGCGCGGTCAGTGCCGCGAGCTCCGGTCCGGCCGTGGCGCGTACGTCGTTGTCGCAGGCCACCGGGTATCCGGTACGGTCCGCCAGACCGGCGCCCAGTGCGGTGCCGGCCCAGCCGAGGATGGAGTCGGTGGCGCTGGTGACCATGCCGGTACGGGGGTCGACGACCCCGGCCGCCGCGATGCCGAGCGCCGTGGCCAGCCGTCCGGGATCGACGGCCGTGGCCGCCCCGGCGAGTGCGTCCAGCACGGCCGCCGCGCCGTCCCGGGCCGGGGTGGCCCGGGTGTGCCGGGCCAGGACCGCGCCGTCCGGGCCGAACAGCGCGGCGGCGATCTTCGTACCGCCGAGGTCGAGCCCGATCACCGTGCCACCGGTGCCACCTGTGCCACCGGCGGGCGGCCGGGAGCGGTCGTCGTTCATCGGACCGGCGGCAGACCGGCGGCGTGCAGACGCTCGGCGACCCGGGCGACGGACTCGGCGCCGAGCTGGATCTGGGGGAACGCCGTGTCACCGCGGGCGATGACGCCGAGCAGGTGGAGCGCCGCCTTGAAGGAGCCGAGCGCCGAGGAACTGCGGCCCATGTCCGTCTCCGGGCCGACGTCGACCATGGCGAACAGCTCCACCAGCCGCTCCTGCTCCTCGGCGGCCGACTCCCAGTTCCCGGCCCGTGCGGCGTCGTAGAGCCGTACGTAACCGGCCGGGTCGACATTGCCGATGCCGGGCACCACACCGTCGACACCGGCCAACAGGGCGGCGTCCACGGTGAGTTCGGATCCGGTGAGGATGCTGAACCGGGGCGCCGGGCCGTTCGCGCGGCCGTCGCGGCCACCCAGCTCCACGATCAGGCGGCGCAGTCCGCCCTCGTCGCCGCTGCTGTCCTTGAGGCCGGCCAGCGTGCCGTCCTCGGCCAGCTCACGCACCAGCGCGGGGGAGAGCTTGCTGTGCACGGCGACCGGGATGTCGTACGCGAACAGCGGCAGGTCGACCGCCGCGCGCAGCCGCCGGAAGTGCTGGGCGATCTCCTTGCCGTGGGTGCGGGTGTAGAACGGCGCGGTCGCGACCAGCGCGTCCGCGCCCAGAGCGGCGGCGGACCGGGCGTGCTCGACGACGCGGGCGGTGGTGGTGTCGATGACACCGGCCAGCACCGGAACCCTGCCGTCGGCCGCCCCGACCACGGTCGCCAGCGCCGTGGCGCGCTGCTCGTCGGTGAGGTAGGCGACCTCGCTGGTGGACCCGAGTGCGAACAGCCCGTGCACACCGCCGTCGATGAGGTGCTCGACGAGGCGGGTGAGGGACGCGGTGTCGACCTCCCCGCGGGGGTCGAGCGGGGTGCAGACCGGCGGGACGACGCCGTGCAGCGGTGAGGTCAGGGACATGGTGAGGGGCTCCAGTCGGGTCGATGCTCGGTCGAAGGGTCGGTCGAAGGCGCGGTCGGCGCGCCGGTCCATGGCGCGGAACGGCTGCACGGATCGAGACGTGAGACGTAAGATGTCCTATGTCCGGCTCACCTTAAACAGATGCCCCTGCGAACGGTCAAGGGGCAATCGCACCCCGGGAGGTTGTTGTGGCGCGCCCCACCATGGCTCAGGACATAGAGCGCCAGGTCAAGGAACTGATCCTGGAGCGAAGGCTCGCCCCCGGCGACGCGCTGCCCACCGAGACCGAGCTGATGGGCCTCTTCGGGGCCGGCCGGGTCTCGGTGCGCGAAGCCCTCAAGGCGCTCCAGGCCGTCAACGTCGTGGAGATCCGCCGGGGCTTCGGGACCTTCGTCGGCTCGCTCTCGCTGTCCCCCTTCGCCGAGGGGCTCGCCTTCCGCGCCGCGGTCCGTCACCGGCAGGGCGAACCGGGTCTCTTCGAGCTGATGAAGGTCCGGGAGGCGCTGGAGGCCGGTCTGGTCGGCGCCGTCACGGCCGGCATCCCCGACGAGGACCTCGACGTGCTGCGCGGTCTCGTCGCGAAGATGGAGTCCGAGGCCCGCGACGGCGGCCGGGTGGCGCGCTCCACCGACCGCGCCTTCCACCTCGCGCTCTACGCCTCGCTCGACAACCACCTGCTCAGCGAGGTGCTCGACGCGTTCTGGGCAGCCATGGACCGGGTGCGCGAGGACCTCGACGACGGCCATCAGGACCCGGTGGCCACCTGTGCCCAGCACCGGGAGATCGTCGAGGCGGTCGCCGCGGCCGACGGCGAACGGGCGGCCCGCGCCATGCGCACCCACTTCGACGGCATCCGCACCCGCCTGGAACCGACACCGGTCCGGCAGCCGGGCGCGACCGGCCGGTTCCTCACCGCCCCGGCGCCGTCCCGGTGATCGCGGTGACGGCCATTTGTACCGGCCGGTTTCTCACCGCCCCGGTGTCGCCCCGGTGATCGCGGTGACGGCCATCCGTACCGCCCGGTCCGTGACTGCCCCGGGGTCGTCGCCGTTCTCGATCGCCGTTGTCGCCGCGTTGACGATTCCCTGGAGGAGCAGCGCCGTGCGTCGCGGGTCCTCCTCGCCCAGCTCGGTCAGCGCGCCGATCAGCGGGGTGAGCAGCTCCCGGTGCGCCCGCACCGCGCTCTCCCGCACCACCGCCGCGTCCCGGACACCGGCCAGCGCCTGGACGATCCGGTGCTCCCCGCCGCGCACCAGCTCCAGCTGGGACGACACATAGGCGGCGATCTTCTCCTCGGGCGTCCGCGGCCGCCACGATCCCCGACCAGTTCAGCGCCCTGGCCCTGCGCACCCCGCCAGCGAAGGCCCCGGCCGCCACCCTCGACGCGCGGCACTCCACCACCACCCTCACCAAGGAGAAGGCGTACGAGGCGGCCCCCGGCTACACAGGCGAGCGCGTCACCATGAACTCGATCCAGGTCTTCCTCTACCTGATCGCCCCGCTCGTGGTCGGAGCCTTCTTCGCCATGTGGACCGTGCAGCGGCAGCCCGAACTCGCCCTGCTGCGCGCACTGGGCGCCTCCCGCCGGCGGCTCCTGGCCCACACCGTGCTCCAGGCGGCCCTGGTCGTCGTCCTCGGCACCGCGGCGGGCGCCTGCTCGCCGGAGCGGTCGGGCTGCTGGTCGGAGAGCAGGTGCCGTTCAGCCTGCCCGCCACCACCCTCGCCGGCACCATGTGCACCGTCGTGGCCGTCGGCCTCGCGGGCACCGTCCTGACCCTGCGCCGGGTCACCCGGGCCGACCCGCTGACCATGCTGGGAGCCAACCGATGAGCCTCGAACTGACCGGCGTCACCGTCGAGTTCGGCAGTGCCGACGCCCGTACCACCGTCCTGGACGGACTCGACGCCACCTTCGAACCCGGCCGCATGACGGCCCTCGTCGGCCCGTCGGGCTCCGGCAAGTCGACGCTGCACGCCGTCGCGGGTGCGTTGCTGCGGCCCACCGTCGGGCAGGTCCTGCTGGACGGCGAGGACCTCGCCGGGCTCAGCGACGCCCGGCGCGCCAGGGCCCGCCGGGAACGGATCGGCTACATGTTCCAGAGCGGCAACCTGCTCTCCGGGCTGGCCGCCGTCGACCAGCTGCTCGCCGCCGTGTACATCGGCGGCGAGCGCCCCCGCGCGCACCGGTCCCGCGCCGAGGAGGCCCTCACCCGGGTGGGCCTTAGCCACCGCCTGCGCCACCGCCCCGAACAGCTCTCCGGCGGCGAGCGCCAGCGGGTCGCCCTGGCCCGCGCGCTCTTCCTCTCCCCGAAGCTGCTGCTGATCGACGAACCGACGGCGGCCGTCGACCGCTCGCAGGCCGGTGAACTGGCCGCGCTCCTCGCCGGACGCACCCACCAGGACGACTGCGTCACCGTCGTCGCCACGCACGACCCGGCCGTGGCGGAGGCCGCCGACCGGGTCGTGGACATGGCCACGCTGACCGCCGACGCGACCCCGTCCGCACCACCCGTCCGCACCCGTCCGGCTGCTGAGCTCGCCCGCTGAGCCCGCCCGCTGAGCCCGGCTGCTGAACCTGCCCGCTGAGCCCGCCCGCCGAGCCCGTCCGTTACGACTGCCGCTGGACGCTGCCGAACAGATAGCTGCCGTCGCCGTCCAGCGCTGCACGGCTCAGCGCCGCCACCTCGGCGGGCCCCATCGCCGGCCACTCGGGCGCGTTCTCGACCAGCGCGCGTCCCAGCCTGCGGCCGAGGCCGACCAGGCGGGCCCCCTCGGCGGAACGCTCCTCCGCGTACCGGTGCAAGGCCTCGGCCGCCGAGGCGGAGGCGCGCAGCGACCGCTCCAGGCACAGCGCGTCCTGGAGCGCCTTGACCGCCCCGCTCGCGGTGTGCGGCCGGGTCACGCTCGCCGCGTCACCGGCCAGCAGGAAGGGGGGTTCCGCCGCCAGGGGCACCACGAAGTCGGCCACCGGGTGGAGCGCCTGGGAGGTGTGCTCGCGCCGGGCGACGATGTCGGCCCACTCGGCGGGGAAGTGCTCCTCGGCGATGTGCCGCACGTACTCGGCACGGACGGGGGCGTCCGGCGCCGTTCCGGGGTGCGGGGGAGAGGCGTAGATGGCGTACGCCAGCAGCCGCGAACCCGTGGCCGCCCCCGGGATCAGATAGAAGACACCGTGCCCGCCGGGGAAGCCCAGGGTGACCCAGGCGGTCGCCAGCAGTTCCAGTTGCGCCGGATGGTCACGGAGGGCGGCGGCCGGGATCGTGCCCCGCCAGACCAGATACCCGGCGGGAACCGGCCGCACCTCGGGTGCGACCAGTTCGCGGGTGACGGAGCGGTGCCCGTCCGCCCCGACGACGATGTCGTACTCCCGCTCGCCGTCCGCGGTACGGATCACGGCGCCGCCGGAGGCCGTACGCCCGACGGAGGCGACGGGCCGCCCGCGGTGGTAGGCACTGCTCCCGGCGCCGGCGCGCAACGCCCGCCACAGCAGCCCCCAGTTGCACGGCGTCACCGGGGCCTGCTGCCGGGCCAGTTCACGCGCCGACCGCCGCCCCGGTGCCCGTGCCAGCCAGACCCGGGTGGCGACCGGGGTCGTCGGCATGTCCGCGCCCAGATACCCGCCCGCGACCAGCTCCCGGTGGAGCGGCGGCGGGACGACGATGCCGAACCCCCGGTCCTGCAACTCGCCGTCGCTGCGCTCGTGGACGGTGACGTCCGCCCCCGCCCGCGTCCCCGCGATCGCCATCGCGCAGCCGGCGATGCTGCCGCCGACCACCCCGATGCGTAAGCCTGTCACTGCCACCGCGTTACCACCTGTTCTGACGCTCCGGGAGGTGCTGAACGCCCTCATCGTCGCACCCGGTCCGGCACGGGACGGGGACACGCGGCACCTCCCGGAGGCCCGGCGCGCTACGGAGTCACGGTCACCGTCGCGCTGCCGGACGCCTGCTTGCCGCTCGCCCGGTACGTGGCGGTGAGCGTGACCCCGCCCGAGGCGCCCGCGGCGACCGTCACCGGGACCTTCACGTCGGCCCCCTGGCCCGGGTTGAGCGCCGGGACGACGACCTGGCTCGTCGTCCATCCGCCGGGCACCGTGAGATCGACGGTGCCCCGGTCGCGGCGTACGTCCATCCGGTTGACCACCCGGACCGTCACCTCGGCTCCCGCGCCCGCCCTGAGTGTCGCGGGCGGGGTGATCGTGATGTCGGCGCAGGTGCCGCCGAGCCACTTCAGGTCGAAGGACGAGTAGGTGATGTGCTGGTAGTCGGCCCGTTCGTAGAGCAGCCCGAGGCGGCCGTCCGGGAGCCGGGTCAGTGTCGAGTAGGCCGCGGAGCCGGGGTCTACGACCTTCCGGATCGGCCAGGTCTTCCCGTTGTCGCAGGACATCTTGACCGTGAGGTCGCGCCGGGCCGAGGCGTCCTCCGTGTTGCTGAACAGCAGCCACGACGACTGCGGGTCCGACGGTGCGGCGTCGGGGGCGTACCGCATCACCGAGGCGTTGTTCGCCGGGTCGGTGAGCCGGGTGTCCTGGACGAACGGGGTGTAGCTGACCCCGCCGTCGGTGGAGTACGCGATGGTCCGGTAGGGCTTCGAGCGGTTGTTGAGCATGACCCTGCCGTCGGACAGTTCGACCGTCTTGTTCTCGTCGCCGCCGGGGCCGACCGGATTGCCCATCCGCCACGTCTCGCCGTGGTCGTCGCTGTAGGCGCTCGCCGCGTAGTTGGCGCCGTTGACGCGTACGGCGTACTGCTGGATCAGACGGCCCTTGTACGGGCCCCGGCGCAGCTGGATGCCCTCGCCGGAGGCCGCGAACACCCCCGCCCAGGCTGGGTCCTTGATCTGCTTGGTGATACGGCGATGGGTCCAGGTCAGCCCGTCGTCGTCGGAGTAGCTGTAGTCGGCCTGGAGGACATTGGGGTCGCTCTCGTCATTGCCGGTGCCCGAGCCGAAGAAGCCCTGGTTCTCCGAGGCGGCGTAGAACAGGAAGATCCGGCCGGTGGTGCGGTCCACGAGCAGGCTCGGGTCGCCGAATCCCTTGGGTGCGGCCTCCTTGCGGACCACCTGCTGCGGTTGCCATGTCACACCGTTGTCGGTGCTGCGGCGCAGCACGACGGAGATGTTGCCCGGCAGGTCACCGAGGGTGGGGCGGGCGTCGTAGGCCGCGAGCACCGTGCCCCTGACGGAGGTGGTGAGGCCCGGGATGCGGTAGTGGGGCGAGCCCACCCCGTCGACGGTGAGGTCCTGCGAGTTCAGCCGACCCGGGGCGGGGGAGGTGGCGTGGGCGGTGCCGGTCGCGGTGACCACCAGCATGGCGGCGCTGAGCAGGGCGACGGAGACTTTTCGCTGCATGGACGGTCTCTCTTCTCGGAAGGGGGAGGTGCTTCTTGGAAGGGGAGGTGCTTCTCGCGAGTTGCTCTCGCGAGGTGCGTGCGACAGGCGTGCGACGGGCGTGCCGGGGGTGTGCGAGGGATGTGCCGGGGCGGGATGCGGCGGCGGAGACTGGGAGCGCCGCTACGGGACGCGCCGCGAGCAGTCCCGGCTGCCACTGTCGTGGGCCCGCAAGTCCTGGATCGTCTTGGGTGCGTGGTGGTGGCCCCGCTCGTCGGGAGGGAGCCCGTCGTTGAGCAGCGACAGCGGGGCCCGGCCGTCGTCGTTGCCGTTCTGCCAGTCGTTGTGGCGGTCGCTGGAGACGACGTCCTGCGCCGCCGCGACCTCGCCCGTCACCTGCGCGTACTGTGAAAGTCCCACCCGGCCGGGCCACTTCGCCGGGCCGTCCGGGCTGTCCGGGCCGTGAGGGCCGCCCGGAGGACCGGTACCGGCATCGGCTGCGCACGGAAGGCGCCTCCGGTCAGGAGTGGCCGGCCCGCCCCGACGGCGGGACCGCGAACAGGGAACGCACCCAGACCAGTTGCTCCCGCTGCTGATACGCCGTGCCGCCCTCGTGCCCGTTGAACTCGTAGACGCGTACGTCTTTGGGCCCCGCGTAATTGTTGTACGCGGTGAAGCAGGTGGAGGGCGGACAGATCTCGTCCATCATCGCGATCGAGAACAGTGCGGGAGCGGTGGCGCGGGTGGCGAGCAGCGCCGCATCGAAGTACGACAGAGTGGTGAACGCCGTCCCGGTGCGGTCGCGGTGGAGCTTGAGGTACTCGGCCACCTCGGTGTACGGAGGCCGGCCCGAAATCTCCGCGCCGCGCCGGAAGTTGCAGAGGAACGGCACATCCGGCATCACCCCGGCCAGCCCCGGCACCAGCCCCGACACCGCCAGGGCGATCCCGCCGCCCTGGCTGACCCCGGTCACGACGATCCGGTCCGGATCGACCGAGGGGTGCTCGCGCGCCGCCTCGACACAGCGCACCGCGTCGGTGAACACCCGCCGGTAGTAGTACGTCTCCGGGCTCTCGATGCCGCGAGTGAGGAAGCCGGGTACGGTGCCGGCCGCACCGGCGTCCGTGTCGGCGGTGGAGCCGCCCGCGGCCGACCAGTCCTGACCGCGAGTGTCCATGATCAGGTGCGCGTGACCGGCGGACGCCCAGAGCGTGTTCTCGTGCGCGAGGCCGCGCCCCCGCCCGTATCCGAGGAACTCGACCACGCAGCCGAGGGGTTCGGCGGCCTCGGCCAGCAGATGCAGCCGGCCGTGGACCGGACGTCCGGCGAAACCGGGCAGCGTCACGTCGTACGTACGGATCTGGGTGAGGCCGGTGTCCACGGGCGTGAACACCGGCTTCGGCACCGGACCGCCGTCGGCGGACGCCTCGCTCAGGGTGCTCGACCAGAAGGCGTCGAAGTCGTCCGGGACCGGCAGTTCGGGCCGGTAGTCGCGGCAGTCCGCGAGCGAGAGGTCCGTCAACGGCATGGAGGTGCCCTCCTGGGGTGGGCCGAGGTCCGAACGCCGGGCATCAAGACAGAAGACGTCAGATGTCCTGGCGGCACACGGACCCTAGGCAGCCCTCACACCGGCCGTCAAGGGCCCGGCCGGCGGATCATGGCCCGACGGTGAGCGGCCCCGATCTACCGGACGGGCTTCCGGCTCAGGGCGCTGTCGCGGGCACGGGCCTCGGAGATCCGGCGCCTGACCGGGGCGTAGTGCTCGCCCAGCGCCTTCATGAAACCGGTGATGTCTCCGGCCCGCGCGGCGTCCACGATGTTCTGGTGGGCCGCGATCGTCGCCGTCTCGTCGGCGTGCGTGAATCCGTCGAGGTGCGGCGCGACGATCGAGTACACGTCCCAGAAGGCCATCGAGAGCTGGCCGATCAATTCGTTGCCGAGCGGCGCCACCAGCAGCGCGTGGAACGCCCGGTCCGCCTCCACGAAGCCGTGCCCTTCCTGGGCGCCGGTCCTGCGCATGGTGGTGACCAGGCCGTCCAGCTTGTCGAGCTGCTCCTCGTTGAGCAGCGAGACGATCCGGTCGGCCATCCCGCGCTCGAAGAGCTCACGCACGTCGACGAGGTCGGCCATCACCTGGAAGTCGTCGTCGGGGGAGAGCAGTCCGCGAAAGGTCAGGCTCTCCACCAGGGCCGACAGGCTCAGCCTGCCCACGTACGTGCCGTGCCCGTGCCGCACCTCCACGATGTCCAGCGCGGCGAGGATCTTGACCGCCTCACGGACGCTGGACCGGCTGGCGCCGAGCGCCTCGCACAGGGCCGGCTCGGTGGGCAGCGGATCCCCGGGGCGAAGGCGCTCTTCGAGGATGTAGCGCTTGATGCCCTCGACCACTTCCTGCCGGAGCAGCTGCCGGCCGGGCTTCGCACCGGACATATGTGAACTCCCCACCTCTTGACCCCTCTCGATTGTCCAGCTACGTTCCCACGCTATCAAGGCATCAGACATCTGACGTCTGATGCTCCGGGATTCCGGCACCTCGCGATCCCGCGTCCCGCCCCCGCTTCCCCGCCGGTTTTTCCCTCATGTCCCATCTTCGATGTCCCTGGAGGACCCGTGCCCGAGCTGAGACCAGCTGGTGTCGAGCGCCGCACCTTCCTGCGATACACCGGTGCCGTCGGTGCCGCAGCCGCCATCACGGCGAGCCTTTCCGCCTGCGGCGGCCCGTCGTCGACCGCCGACGGCACGGCGGACAAGGGCAGTGGCAGCGGCCTGATCGAGGCCGGCCTCTCGTACCCCCTGTCGACCGGTTTCGACCCGATGATCACCTCGGGTGCCACTCCGTACGCCGCCAACATGCACATCTTCGAGGGCCTCGTGGATCTCGATCCGGCAACACTCGTGGCGCGTCCCGCACTCGCCACCGAGCTGCCGAAGAAGATCAACGCGACCACCTACCGGGCCACGCTCCGCAAGGGCGCGACCTTCCACGACGGGTCACAGGTCACCGCCGACGACGTGGTGTTCAGCTTCGAACGCATCCTGGAACCGAAGAACGCCTCGCTCATGGCGCAGTTCGTGCCCTTCATCGACACGGTGAAGGCCGTGGACGCCGGAACGGTCGAGTTCAAGCTGAAGTACCCCTTCGCGCTCTTCCCCTCCCGCATCGCCGTGGCCCGGATCGTCCCGAAGAAGATCGTCGAACCGGACCCCAAGGCGTTCGACGCCAAGCCGGTCGGCTCGGGACCGTACCGGTTCATCGAGGCGACCCGCGAGGATAAGATCGTCTTCGAGGCGTACGACAAGTACAACGGCCCCCACCCGGCCAAGGCCGAGAAGATGATCTGGCGGCTGATGTCCGACCAGTCGGCACGCGTCAGCGCCATGGAGTCGGGCCGGGTCCAGGCCATCGAGGACGTCCCCTACATCGACGTCAAGCGGCTCGCGGGCTCGTCGAAGACCGAGTCGGTGCAGTCCTTCGGCCTGCTCTTCCTGATGTTCAACACCGCCGACAAGCGGTTCGCGGACAAGCGCGTACGCCAGGCGCTGCACTACGCACTGGACACCGAGAAGATCATCTCGACGGCGATGGTGGGCAACGCCGCAGCCGCCACCGGATACGTCCCCGCCACCCACCCCGACTACCACAAGGCGGCCACGGTCTACACCCACGACGTGGCGAAGGCCAAGAAGCTGCTCGCCGACGCGGGCGTCGAGAACCTCTCCTTCACCGTCCTCACCACCGACACCGGCTGGGTCAAGGACATCGCCCCGCTGCTGAAGGAGAGCTGGGGGGCGGCCGGCGTCAAGGTCACCCTCGACATCGCCCAGTCCCCGGCCCAGTACGCCAAGGTCGACAAGGGCGCCTTCGAGGTGCTGGTCGCCCCCGGCGACCCGTCCGTCTTCGGCAACGACGCCGACCTCCTGCTGCGCTGGTTCTACTACGGCTTCTGGCCCGAGAGCCGATACGGCTGGGGCAAGGACGCGGCGTACAAGAAGGTCAGGCAGACCCTCGACAAGGCCGCCCGGGCCGCCGACGAGGCCAAGCGCAAGGAACTGTGGGGCGAGGTCACCGACCTGGTCGCCGACGAGGCCGCGCTCTACCCGATCCTCCACCGCAAGCTGCCCACGGCATGGAACGAGAAGGCCCTGCCCGGCTTCAAGCCGCTGCCCACCACGGGCCTCTCCTTCCTGGACGTCAGCCGCGCCTGACCGAAGCGCACAGGTCACCGGTGACAGGCCAGCTGTGGCAGGTGACCGGTGACAGGCCAGCTGTGGGAGGCCATCTGTGACATGTCACCGCTGTGACAGACCACCTGTGACATGTCACCGCTGTGTCATGTCACCGAGCCCCCGCACTGCGAACACCGCCCCGTGACATGTCACAGGTGGCCAACAGACCGGTCCGGCACCCCGCGCCCCGCCCCCCGCCCCGCCCTCCCGTGCCAGGACCGCCAGACCGCCCAACCGCAAGGAACCCGACGATGGTTGCTTTTCTCCGGCTCGCGCTGCGCCGCGTCGCGATGATGCCGGTGATGATTCTCGGCATCGCGCTGCTCGTCTTCGTGGTGCTCCAGTTCTCGCCGGCCGACCCGGCCTTCAACGCGCTCGGGGAGAGCGCCACTCCCGAGGCCCGAGCGGCCTTCGCCGAGGCCAACGGCCTCAACGATCCGCTCCCGGCCAGATACTTCCACTTCCTCGGCCAACTGCTCCACCTCGACCTCGGGATGACCGTCCCGCCGAGCCAGCCCGTTGCCGACCGCATCACGGCCGCCTTCCCGCTCACCCTCCAACTCACCGTGCTCGGACTGCTCCTCGCGGTCGTGCTGGCCGTGCTGTTCGGAGTGACCGGTGCGATGTACCGGGACCGCTGGCCCGACCAGCTGTTCCGGGTCGTCTCCATGGCCGGGGTCGCCATCCCGTCCTTCTGGCTCGGGGTACTCCTCATCCAGCAGTTCGCCCTGAACACCCGGATCTTCCCGACCGGCGGCTACACCAATCCGGCCGACTCCTTCAGCGGCTGGCTCACCACGATGGCTCTGCCCGCGATCTCGCTCGCGCTCCCGGTCTCCGCGTCCCTCGCCCGCCTCGTACGGACCTCGATGGTCGCCGAACTCGACCGCGACTACGTACGCACCGCCCGGGGCAACGGCCTGCCGCCGCTGCTGGTGATCCGCTCGGTGCTGCGCAACGCGCTCGTCACCCCGCTGACCGTGCTCGGCATCAAGGTCGGCTACATGCTCAGCGGCGCGGTAGTCATCGAAGCGATCTTCGACCTGCCCGGCATGGGCAAACTCATCCTCGAAGGTGTCACCGGCGGCGATGTCGCCCTGGTCCAGGGCACCGTACTGACCATCGCCGTCGCGTTCCTGGTGGTCAACGTCATCGTCGACCTGCTCTATCTGCTGGTCAACCCGCGCATCAGGACGGTGTGACATGTTCGCCACCGGCCGTCTGGCCAACAAACTGTCCCGACCGGGCATCGCGTTCCGCTCCCTCCCGGTCACCTCCCGCATCGCCCTCGGCGTACTGATCGTCGTCGTACTCGGTGCCGTACTCGCCCCACTGTTCACCCAGGACCCGCTGACCACCGGCACCCCGGTGCAGGCACCCGACGGCGCCCACTGGTTCGGCACCGACCGGGCCGGCCGCGATGTCTTCGCCCGGGTCGTGCACGGCTCCCGCTACTCGCTGGTCATCGGCCTCGGCGCGACCGCCGTCGCGCTGATCGCCGGCGCACTGCTCGGATCGGTCGCCGCGACCTCGCGCAGGCTGGGCGACGAGTCCGTGATGCGAACCCTCGACGTCGTGATGTCGTTCCCGCCCATCGCGCTGGCCGCCGTCCTCGTCGCGGTCTTCGGCACCAGCGTCCCGGTGATCATCTTCACCATCGCCTTCGTCTACACACCGTCGCTGGCCCGCGTGGTCCGCGCCAATGTGCTCTCCCAGTACGGCGAGGACTACGTCGCCGCCGAGAAGGTCATCGGCGCCCGGCGCGGCTACATCGTGCTCCGCCACGTCGCCGTCAACTGCATGGCCCCGGTCATGGTGTTCGCCACCGTCATGGTCGCCGAGGCGATCATCTTCGAGGCCAGCCTCTCCTTCATCGGTGCCGGGGTGCAGGACCCCGCCCCCAGCTGGGGCAGCGTCCTCGCCTACGGCCGGCAGATCCTCCTCGCCGGGGGCTGGTGGGCCACCTTCTTCCCCGGCCTCGCCCTGCTCATCACCGTCCTCGCCCTCAACATCCTCTCCGAGGGCCTCACCGACGCCTCCGCCGCGCCCAGGAGCGCCAAGGCCGTCGCCGACCCCACCGCGGCCACCGCACCCGACCCGGTCGAGACCGCCTCCAGCGTGGACGTCGACGCCGCCCTCACCAGGCTCGCCGAACGCATCGACGCCACCGAGCCGACCATCACTCCGGTACGGGACGACGCCGTCGAACTCCTCGTCGTACGGGACCTGTCGATCCGCTTCCCCGACCGATACGGGCAGATCCCCGTCGTCGACTCGCTGAACTTCACCGTCCACGAGGGCGAGACGCTCGGCCTGGTCGGCGAGTCCGGCTGCGGCAAGTCCATCACCAGCCTCGCCGTGATGGGCCTGCTCGCCCGCAACGCCGAGGTCGGCGGCGAGATCCTGTACCGCGGCCGGAACCTGCTGGACCTGTCGCCCAGGGAACGCAGGGCACTGATGGGCCCGGAGATCGCGATGGTCTACCAGGACGCGCTCTCCTCCCTCAACCCCTCCGTCCTCGTCGGCACCCAGCTGCGGCAGCTCACCTCACGCGGCGGTACGAAGACCCCGGCCGAACTCCTGGAACTGGTCGGCCTCGCCCCCGAACGCACCCTGCGCAGCTACCCCCACGAACTCTCCGGCGGCCAGCGCCAGCGCGTCCTGATCGCCATGGCACTCTCCCGCGACCCCCGCCTGCTCATCGCCGACGAACCGACCACCGCCCTCGATGTCACCGTCCAGGCCCAGGTCGTCGAACTCCTCGTGGAACTCCGCGACGAACTCGGCTTCGCCATGGTCCTCGTCTCGCACGACCTCGCCCTCGTCGGCGACCTCTCGCACCGAGTCGCCGTGATGTACGCGGGCCGCCTGGCCGAGATCGGCGCCACCCGTTCCGTACTCACCGGCCCCACCCATCACTACAGCCGCGGCCTGCTCGGCTCGGTCGTCTCCCTGGAGGCCGGGGCCGACCGGCTCCACCAGATCCCCGGCATCGTCCCCGCACCCCAGGGCTTCGGCATCGGCTGCCGCTTCGCCTCGCGCTGTGACGCCGCCACCGACCTGTGCCGCACCACCGCACCCGAACTCACCGCACGCGACGCCGGGAACGACCACGGCTTCGCGTGTCACCACCCCGCGAAGGCCGCACAGCTGGAAGGGAGCGCCCTGTGATCAGGATCGACGGCGTCCACGTACGCCACAAGGCACGCAGCGGCGGACTCTTCCGCCGGGACGCCGTGCACGCCCTGACCGACGCCACCCTGGAGGTCGAGCGCGGCGAGATCGTCGGACTGGTCGGCGAGTCCGGCTGCGGCAAATCCACCCTGGCCCGGGTACTGACCGGACTGCAGAAACCCACCGAGGGCCAGGTCAGTTTCCACGGCCGCGACCTGTGGGCGATGTCGGCGGCACAGCGCCGCGACGACTTCGGCTCGGCCGTCGGCGTCGTCTTCCAGGACCCGTCCACCGCCCTCAACCCCCGGCTCACGGTCCGTCAGATCCTGCGCGACCCGCTAGACGTGCACAAGCGGGGCACCCGTGAGGCGCGCGAGGCACGCGTCGAGGAACTCCTCGACCTGGTCGGCCTGCCCGGCCACACCCTCGCCGCCCTGCCCGGACAGCTCTCCGGCGGCCAGCGCCAGCGTGTCGCCATCGCCCGCGCCCTGGCCCTCGAACCGGAACTGATCGTCGCCGACGAACCGACCTCCGCGCTCGACGTCTCCGTCCGCGCCCAGGTCCTCAACCTCCTGGTCGACCTGCGGGAACGCCTCGGTCTTGGCATGGTGTTCATCTCGCACGACATCCAGACGGTGCGCTATCTCGCCGACCGCCTCGCCGTCCTCTATCTCGGCCGGATCGTCGAGGAGGGGCGGGCGGCCGATGTGGCGGGCGCGCCCGCGCACCCCTATACCGAGGCGCTGCTCTCCGCGACCCCGAGCCTGCTGGAGACCACCGAGCGCATCGTGCTCACCGGGCCCGTGCCCTCGGCCACCAACCCGCCGTCCGGCTGCCCGTTCCGTACCCGCTGCTGGAAGGCGGACGATGCCTGCGCCACGGTCTTTCCTGTCGCGGCCTCCGGTCAGGACGGACACCGCTGGCACTGCGTCCACCCTCAGAGCCCCACGTCCTCCGCACCATCCGCAAGGAGCACCGTATGACCGCCCGGAACCCCCGCTGGACCGGCGTGATCCCGCCCGTCGTCACGCCGCTCACCGAAGACGGCGAGATCGACCGCCCCTCCCTGGAACGGGTCGTGGGGCACCTGCTCGACGGCGGTGTCAGCGGCCTGTTCGCCCTCGGCAGCTCGGGCGAGACCGCCTACCTGACGCCGGGCCGGCAGGACGAGGTCATCGAGGTCATCACGTCCGCCTGCGCCGGTCAGGTCCCGGTACTCGTCGGAGCGATCGAGACCACCACCGACCGGGCGATCGAGCGGGCCCGCGCCGCCGAGGGGCTCGGCGCCGACGCCGTCGTCGTCACCGCCCCCTTCTACACGCGCACGCACCCCACCGAGATCGACCGTCACTTCCGCGACATCGACGCCGCCCTCGACCTGCCGGTCCTGGCGTACGACGTACCGGTCTGCGTACACAGCAAGCTCGATCCGGAACTGCTGCTGCCGCTTGCCGCGGACGGTGTGCTGGCCGGGGTGAAGGACTCCAGCGGCGACGACGGTTCGTTCCGTCGCCTGGCCATCGGGGCCCGTGATCTCCCGGAGTTCTCCGTGCTCACCGGGCATGAACTGGTGGTCGACGCGATGATGCTGGCCGGCGCGGACGGCTCGGTCCCCGGGCTCGGCAATGTGGACCCGCACGGCTACGTACGTCTGCACGAGGCCGCGGTACGGGGCGACTGGGCCGCGGCCAGGGCCGAACAGGACCGTCTGGTCGCGCTCTTCGACATCATCCGCGCGGCCCGCTCCGGCACGGTGTCCGCCACCGCCGCGGGCCTCGGCGCCTTCAAGACGGCACTCATGCTGCGCGGGATCATCGGGACGAACGCGATGAGCGCGCCGATGCGCCGCCTGGACGCGGCGGAGACCGCCGAGATCGCGGCCTGCCTGGACCGGGCGGGTCTCAGCCGGGTGTGAACCGGCCCGAACGAAGAACAGCGGTCCGTCGTCACAGCCCCGGCTGCGACGACGGACCACTGGTTTTCGGCCCGCTGTCCGGCGACTATCTCCTGACGGCGCCGGTCAGCTCTTCGAGGCGCGGGTACGGCGGACCAGCAGGGTTCCACCGAGCACCATGGCCGCGGCGGCCCCGCCGGCCATGGTCAGGTGGGCGTCGGCACCGGTGTGTGCCAGCTGCCCGGTGGCGTACGTGCCCCCGGCGGTGGTGCCCTGGGGCTCAACCTCGGTCCGCGGTTCATCGGTGAGGGGCGTGACCACGGGCGTGACGGGAGGCGTGACGGGAGGCGTGACCACCGGGGGTGTCACGGGAGGCGTGACCACGGGGGGAGTCACAGGGGGAGTCACTACCGGGGGCGTGACCACCGGGGGCGTGACGGGAGGCGTGACGGGAGGCGTGACCACCGGGGGCTCCACGGGAGGCTCGACCACCGGCGGCTCGATGCCCGGACCGCCTTCGTTCGCGCACGTGTTTCCAGCAGTCGGGTTCAGCGCACCGACGACATCGACGGAGTTGCCGCACACATTGACCGGAACGTCCACCGGAGCCTGGATGTTGTTGCCGGACAGCACCCCGGGGGAGCCGACCGCGCCACCCCCGGCGCTCGCACCCTGGCCCCCGGTACCGGCACCGGAACCGCCCTCGTTCACGCACTCGTTGCCGAAGGCGGGGTTCAGCAGGCCGATCACATTCACCGTGTTGCCGCACACATTGACCGGTACATGCACCGGCACCTGCACGTTGTTGCCCGAGCCGACGCCGGGCGAACCGACGGCCGCGCCATCGGCGGAGGCATCCGCGAACGCGTATCCACCGGCTGCGGTCAGGATCCCTGACGCCGCCGCCATCACCAGCACGCTCTTACTCAAGGCTTTTCGCATTGGTTGCCCCTTCTTAGGACATTCCGTGCGAGCAGAAGGCTCGCGGTTCTTCATCAGGCCGGTGCGGAGACCGCCGGGAGGCCATCCCGGCGGCGCCCGTGCATGACGCGGCAAGCGGCGGTCACGGAAAGCGCAGAGACCACGAAGAGGCGTTCTTCGTGTGATGATTCCTGCCTTCTGCCGGTCAAGCGCGCCCGAACCTGCACGCTTGTGTCACTCATAACGAGGAGAAATTGTTGAGGAAACTCGAAGGGGCGTGGAAATTTTGTGACCACCCGAATGGAGTACGCATATGGCTCGGCACAGGCCCGTCCGGCGTGTGGGGACGCTCGCCTCGGCGGGCGCAAAAGAAGGCTGTTGGGTGCAGTGGGGCGACGGGGCGGAACGTTTTCGCCCGCACCCCTCCGAAGTGCCGTTTCGTACTGCTGTGCGTACCCCTGGGCATTCGGGTGAATGGAGAGAACCAAACGCCCGGTGGTGAGTTGGGCAGGGGGCTCCGGTACGGGGCATCCAGTACGAGAAGGGTTAATCGTGATCAAGAAGGTTCTGGCTACGGGTGCCGTTGCCGCCTCCATCCTCGGTCTGGGCGCGACGCAGGCCATGGCCATCGGCGACGACGGCGGTACGACCTCGGTCAACGGCAACGGAGCCTCGCAGTCGTTCGGCAACGCCGAGACCCACGGTGACGGCAGCCCCCAGTTCGGCCTGGTCCAGGGCAGCCTGAACAAGCCCTGCGTCGGCCTGCCGGCCAAGGTCAACGCCGGCTCGCTCGTCGGCCTGATCCCGGTCGCGGTCCAGGACGTCAACGTGCTGTCCTCGCCGCAGAACCAGCAGTGCGCCGAGAACTCCACCCAGGCCAAGGGCGACGAGCCGCTGTCGCACATCCTGGACAGCATCCCGGTGCTCTCCGGCAACGGTGCCGGCAACAGCTGATCCGTAGCTGATCCAGCCGCAACGACAGGCCCGGGCCGCCGACGTTCCTCCCCCGTGCGGCCCGGGCTTGTTGCTGCCATTCCCCGGAATGGCTGCATCGGATTGTCGGAAGATCCGGCCGGTGATATCGAGCGATCGGTATTGCGTCATTCGGGCGATTTTTTCGAGAATCTTCTGACTGAAGAGTTTCGTCTCCGGTCTTTAATCGTTATGAATTACAGCGGCGGAGTTACGAGTGATCAGGATTGCGCTCGTGCGGCACGAAAGACGTGACCGCTCCGGACTCCGTCGAAGAAAGGGAACAAAGTGAAGTACACCAAGGTTGCCGCCATCGCCGCCGGAACCCTGATGGCGATGGGTGCCGCCGCCCCCGCCTTCGCCGACTCCGGTGCGGAGGGCGGCGCTGCCCTCTCCCCGGGCGTCATCTCCGGTAACTCCATCCAGATCCCGGTCCACGTCCCGGTCAACGCGTGCGGCAACACCATCGACGTGATCGGTGTGCTCAACCCCGCCTTCGGTAACACCTGCGCCAACGTCTGACCAAAGCTCGGACGGCCGAACGCTCGTGACCTGAAGGCCCCGGATCGCATTTCGATGCGATCCGGGGCCTTCCTGCTTTCTCTCCGGCATTCGATCGGGTGGTCCCGCAGATAATGCGGCCCTGTCCAGTTGCCGTGTCGCAACCGCATCGTTATCCAGGGCGAAAGCGGCAGAAGGCACGGCTAAAGAAGGCTCGTGCGGCGCGGGTGCGCGACCGAAGAGATGCCGCTGCAGAAGGGAACCCGAAAGTGAAGTACGCGAAGACTGCTGCGTTCGTTGCCGGTTCCGTGGTTGCGTTCGGAACGGCTGCTCCCGCCTTCGCCGTCACCAACGCCACGGCCCCCAACTTCAGCCTCAACGGAGGCATCAACCAGGTGGTGGAGAGCGCCCCGCAGGCTGTCGACCCGATCGTCGACACGGTCGGCGGCGCCGCCGAGTCGGTGCAGAAGAACGGCACCGTCACCAAGCTGGCCGACCAGGCCACCGGTGCGGCCAAGGGCGCGGCCCCGCTCATCGGCGGCCTGCCGGTGGGCGGCTGAGCGGTCGCGGCACAGCGGTTCCCGGCCGGTGCCGGCCTTTCGCATTCCTCCGATGCTGTGAATTCGACGAACAACCGAACGTAAAAGAACCGTTCGAGTGAATCGGCACAACCATCCCCGTCGTCGCGAGTTGATCAGAACGCTCCGGACAGGCGGGCAACAGAAAACCCAGAAGGGCTATTTCATGATCAAGAAGATTATGGCCTCGGCAGCAGTCGCTGCTTCGATCGTCGGCGTCTCCGCCGCGATCGCCCCGCAGGCCATGGCCATCGGCAACGACGGTGGCACGACGTCGGTCAACGGCAACGACGCCATCCAGTCGTACGGCAACTCCGCCACCCACGGCGACATGAGCCCGCAGTTCGCGCTCATCCAGGGCTCGCTCAACAAGCCCTGCATCGCGCTGCCGGCCAAGGCCAACGTCGGTTCGGTCCTCGGGGCCATCCCGGTCTCGGTCCAGGACATCAACGTCCTGGCCTCCCCGCAGAACCAGCAGTGCACGGAGAACTCCACCCAGGCCAAGGGTGACGAGGCCCTCTCGCACATCCTGGACGACATCCCGATCCTCTCCGGCAACGGCGCCGGCAACAACTGAGGCCGTACCGCTCCGGACGCTCCTCGCCGACCTCTACGGATCGGCAGGGGAGCGTGCCGCGGGCAGCTTCGAGCCCGCCTGCACGCAGTAGCTGAAACACCCGTGGGGCCGTCACATCCACGCGGCAGCCGTTCTCCGGCCGCCCGGATGTGCCGGTCCCACTCGTGTGTCCGGGGCACCGCGACGCCTCGAAGGGGCGGGCGGACTGGGCCGGTTGCCGTAGTGCGGGCAGCCCTCACCCGCCGCACGGGGTAGGGGCAACACATGGACCAGTACGACAGTCAACGCCCCCGCGGCCCGCAGTGGCACGCACAGGACGGCACACCCATCTACGACCGGCTGCTCGCCGAGTGGCAGGCGGCCCACGGCGGTTCGGGGCAAGCACCGCCGGCCGGGCCCGACCGGTCGTGCGCGGGCAGCCGGGTTCCGGCGGCCCGCACCTCCGGCGAGGCCGCCGACGGGTAACCACCAGCCGTCGAACTCATGCCGAATCGAACCCTTTTGAGTGGTACTGCGGAACCGACGCTTCCGTAGCGGGTTGATCAGTACGTTCCACAACGGGACGCTCCGAAAGGTGAAGCGTGATGAAGAAGATGATGGCCGGCGCTGCAGTGGCCGTGTCCCTGGTCGGTCTGTCCGCCGCCGCGGCCCCCGCGGCCATGGCGATCGGCAATGACGGGGGCACCACGTCGGTCAACGGCAACGGCGCCGTGGACGAGTTCGGCAACAGCGTGACCCGGGGCGACGGCAGCCCGCAGTTCCAGCTCGTCCAGGGCACGCTGAACAAGGCCTGCGTCGGTCTGCCGCTCAAGGCCAACGCCGGTTCGCTCGTCGGCGTACTGGTGCCGGTCGCGGTCCAGGACGTCAATGTGCTGTCCTCGCCGCAGAACCAGCAGTGCGCCGAGAACTCCACCCAGGCCAAGGGCGACGAGCCGCTGTCGCACCTGGTCGACGACATCCCGGTGCTCTCGGGCAACGGGATCGCCAACGACTGACGCACCCGAAGTGTGGGCCGCCCGGGGACTCACCCTGCGGCCGCCCGTACCGCGGTGCACAGCAGGATCCGGGGCAGCCGCCCAGGGCACCACGCAAAAGGATGCCCACCGCGCCACGGGGGCGGTGGGCATCCGGCGTACCGGGGGCGGATCAGCCCAGGCTGCGGACCGGGACGACGCAGTGGGCGGAGGTCGTGATGACCTCCGGGTCGGCCGCGAAGGACCGCAGCAGCTCCTCGCTCACCGGCCGGCCCGGTGTGCCCTGCGGCCACGGGCGGGTGGCGAACATGGTGTGCACCTCGCCTCGTTGGCCGGCCGCGGCCAGCCACTCGGGCGGTGCGGGGTACTGCGCCGTGAAGTGGGGCAGCGTGAGGACCGCCTGGCCGGCCTGGACGAGCAGCTTCACAGGGAGGCCCGGGTTCTCGGCGGCGTACACCGGACCGCTGCCGACCGGCAGTCCGCTGCGCTCCAGGGCCGTGCGCATGGCGGCCTCGCCGACGACGGGTCCCTCCGCACCGTCGCCCAGCGAGTAGACGAGCAGGAAGGCGACATCGTGGCCGTCGGCAGGGTTTTCGCCGCTCCATCCGATCAGCGTGATCGTGCCCAACTGGGCCTGGGTGAACGTGCCGGTGGAGGTCTGGGGTGTGGTCATGCTCGGCACCATAACGGCCCCGGACCGGTCGTTGTATATGTGTTTCACCTGATCGAGGGATATAGATGGATAACGCCGGTATGACCGACCCGGACCGTCTCTGTCCGAAGCGCTCGGGGACGCGGATCGTCGGCTGCGATCAAATGTGTTGAGCGGTCGATGCGCGCGGGCTATGGTTTCCACTGTTCCGGACGGCGGAGAACGATTCCCGCTGTCGGTCCCGTGCTTGAACCTGGAGGTGAGGACTGTGATGACTGTCGTTGCGATGGGCGCTGCCCACAACTCGAAGAGCATCGTTCCCACCTCCGTGGTCGCCGGCTGACCTACTCCGCAACTCTCCGCGCCCGTGTGCGCGTTGCCGGGGCCACCCTTTGAAGGGTTTCCCTTGTCTTTCCCGTCCTTCCCCTCTTCTGTTTCCTCTCTTCAGGGCTCGTCCGCGTCGCATCCGTTGTCCCCGTACGGCTGGGACGACGCGTGGGCGGCCGAATTCGCACCGTACGCCGAGCAGGGTCTGCTGCCTGGGCGCGTGGTGCGGGTGGATCGTGGCCAGTGCGATGTCGTCACCCCGCGGGGCACGCTCCGCGCCGACACCGCCTTCGTCGTCCCGCGCGATCCGATGCGGATCGTCTGCACCGGCGACTGGGTCGCGGTCGATCCCGACGGTGATCCGCAGTTCGTACGGACGCTGCTGCCGCGGCGTACCGCCTTCGTCCGCTCGACGTCCTCGCAGCGCTCCGAGGGCCAGGTGCTCGCCACCAATGTGGATCACATCGTCATCTGCCTCTCGCTCGCGGTCGAGTTCGACCTGGGGCGGGTGGAGCGCTTCCTCGCGCTCGCCATGTCCAGCTCCAGCGGTGACGCGCTGCTGGGAGGCGGGGGACCGGCCGGGGACGGTGCCGCCGAGCCGATCGTGGTGCTGACCAAGGCCGACCTCGTACCGGACACCACCACGCTGTCGCACCTCGTCCAGGACATCGAGGGCATCGCGCCCGGGGTGCAGGTGCTGACCGTCAGTTCCGCCAGCGGGGAGGGCGTCGACGTCTTCGCCGCCGTCGTCTCGGGCGGTACGAGCGTGCTGCTCGGGGCCTCCGGCGCCGGCAAGTCGACCCTCGCCAACACCCTGCTCGGCCACGACGTGATGGAGGTGCAGGCCGCGCGTGACGTCGACGGCAAGGGGCGGCACACCACCACCACCCGCAATCTGCTGCTCCTGCCCTCCGGGGGTGTGCTGATCGACACCCCCGGGCTGCGCGGGGTCGGGCTCTGGGACGCGGAGGCCGGCGTCGGCCAGGTCTTCTCGGAGATCGAGGAGCTGGCCGAGCAGTGCCGGTTCCACGACTGCGGCCATGAGTCGGAGCCGGGCTGCGCGGTGCTCGCCGCGATCGAGGACGGTTCGCTGCACGAACGGCGCCTCGACAGCTTCCGCAAGCTGATCCGTGAGAACCGGCGCATCGTCGCCAAGACCGACGCCCGGATGCGGTCGGAGATGCTGCGCGACTGGAAGCGCAAGGGCGCCGAGGGCCGGTTCGCCATGGAGGCGAAGCGGGGCCGGGTGCGGTAGGCGGTGTTCCCCGGTCGGTGGCCGTCCATGGCCGCCGACCGCTGCTCCACGTCCGAAAACCGCCAGTGGGGGACCGATGGGTGCCGCACACTGGACGGTGTGATGGACGAACTGACCAGGTACGAGGCGGTGAGCAGCCGTGACGCGCGTTTCGACGGGGAGTTCTTCTTCGCCGTCGAGACGACCAGGATCTACTGCCGGCCGAGCTGCCCCGCCGTCACGCCCAAGCGGAAGAACGTCCGCTTCTACCCGACCGCGGCCGCCGCGCAGGGCCAGGGCTTCCGGGCCTGTCGGCGCTGCCGGCCGGACGCCGTGCCGGGCTCGGCGGAATGGAATGTGCGGGCCGATGTCGTGGGCCGTGCCATGCGGATGATCGGCGACGGTGTGGTGGACCGGGAGGGCGTGCCCGGTCTCGCGCACCGGCTCGGCTACAGCTCACGCCAGGTGCAGCGGCAGCTCAACGCCGAGCTGGGCGCCGGCCCTGTGGCGCTCGCGCGGGCCCAGCGGGCCCATACCGCACGGTTGCTGCTCCAGACGACCGGGCTGCCCGTGACGGAGATCGTCTTCGCTTCGGGCTTCGCCAGCGTGCGCCAGTTCAACGACACGATCCGGCAGATCTACGCCCGCACGCCGAGCGCGCTGCGGGCCGAGGCCAGGACGGGGCTGGGCGCGGCGGTCCGGGAGGCACGCACCACCGGGATCCCGCTGCGGCTCGCCCACCGGGGGCCGTACGCGGCCCGCGAGGTCTTCGACCTCCTGGCCGCCGAGACGGTCGCCCGGATCGAGGAGGTCAGCGGGGAGCCGGGTGCCCGTATCTACCGGCGCACCCTGCGGCTCCCGTACGGCACGGGCATCGTGGCCGTCGACGAGCGGTCCGCCGGGGCCTGGCTGGACGCCCGGATCCACCTCGCGGATCTGCGGGACCTGACGACGGCCGTCCAGCGGCTGCGGCGGCTCTTCGACCTGGACGCCGATCCGTACGCCGTGGACGAGAGGCTCGGCGCCGACCCGCGGCTCGCGCGGGGCGTCGCTGCCCGTCCGGGGCTGCGTTCGCCGGGCGCCGCGGACCCGGATGAGTTCGCGGTACGGACGCTGGTGGGGCGCGAAGAGGCGGAGCGGCTGGTGGAGACGTACGGGAAGGTCCTGGACGTGCCCTGCGGCGGGCTGACGCATGTGTTCCCCGAGCCGGGAGTGCTGGCCGGTGCCGACGGCGGCCCGGAGCTGCGGGCGCTGGCTGCCGGGCTCGCCGACGGGCACGTACGGCTCGACGCCGGGGCCGACCGCGACGAGGCCGAGCAGGCGCTGCTGCGGCTGCCGGGGATCGGCCCGGCAGCCGCGGCGCTGATCAGGATGCGTGCGCTCGGTGACCCGGATGTGGATCCGGCCGGGCGGCCCGAGGCGGACCGGTGGCGGCCCTGGCGTTCGTACGGGGTGCGACACCTGGGGCTGTTGTGACGTTCGACATCCAGGGAGTTGCTCCGGATCTCGCCGATTCCCCGGCCCCGTGGCCAGCAGGTCCAGGTCTGCCGCTGCCATGTCGCCCTCGGCCGCACACGATCAACTTCCGCCGACGAGCCCGTTCGGGACGAATCCGAGGTCGACAGGGGGCGCGGGCGCACCGACTTCCCGCACGGCGGCGAGCAGTTCGGGCAGTTGCGGCGGCCACAACGGCTCGGAGCCACCGGCCAGATCGGCCGGCGACCACCATCGCCACTGGAGGATCTTGTCCGCGGCATGCGAAGCAGCGAGGTCTCCGAGCGGGACCTGGCGGGGACCACGCGCGAGGAAGATGTGCTCGTGCTGGCGAACCGGCACCCCGGCCCTGGTGAAATCGTGCTCCCACAGGCAGAGCAGGGTGCCGTCCATCTCGATGTCGGTCCATCCGGTCTCCTCGCGCAACTCGCGCCGAGCCGCCTGCAGCGGCGATTCGCCCGGATCCATCCCGCCGCCGGGCATGGCCCAGTGGACGCCGACTTCCTCGTTGTCGTACCGGAGCATGAAGACCGACCCCGTCGGGTCCAGGATGGCGACTCTGGCTGCACGTCTGGGTATCCGCATCTCGCCAGCCTGACAGTTGCCGGACGCCACTGTCGATCGGCTCACGCGGGCAGCCCCCAGCGCGGTGCGGGAGCGTTCGCCGTCACCGGGCGGATGGTCAGGTCCGGTCGGTCGCCCCGCGCCGTGATCAGGGCCGAGTCGCCCTTGCCCAGGCGGATGCGTACCGTGCCGTCGGCCGTCGTCGCGTGGTCCAGCGGACGTCCGTGCCGGTCGCGGACCTCCACCGGGCCGTCGATGCCATGGCGTACGACGCAGGGTGCGCCGGCCTCGCTGGTCAGCCGCACCCAGCGGGTCCGGCCCTCCTCGCGCACCGCACTGAGCAGGAAGGCGCCCTGCGTGCGGAAGTCGTGCACGGTCAGGTCCCGCCAGTCGGCGGGGAGCGCCGGGAAGACCCTGATCGTGTCGCCCCACGACTGGCAGACCATGTCGTGCAGGGACTGGGCCGCCGAGAGCGGGGTCTCGATGACCGGGCCCGACTCCTTGTACATGGTGTTCGCCTGGATGAAGCGGCTCATCAGCTCGCCCAGGTACTTCAGCGCGTCCTCGCCCTTGCCGAGCAGCGCGGACATCGACGCGGCGCCGGTGAAGGTGTAGCCCTGGAGGGCGCCTTCGAAGCCCACCCAGTGGGCGAGGGACTTCTCGATCAGGGCGCGCTCGTCGGCCGTCGCGCCGGTCAGCTCGTACAGCGGGTACACCGCGAGCATGTGCGAGTAGTGACGGTGCGACTTCGCGAACGGGACGCCGGCGCCGATCATGAACCCGTTGGCATCGACCGGGTACGGCGCCAGCCTGGCGAGGACCTCCTGCCAGCGGGCGGTCAGCGGGTCGCGGACGCCGAGCCGGCCGGCCGATTCGAGCAGGGTGCGGCAGCCCCAGCGCAGCAGCATCAGGTCGTAGTTGCAGTCGGGGGCGTTGACGCCGTACTCGGGGGAGAACGTCGCCGGGAGGTGCAGCCTGCCGTCCGTGCCGGGCGTCAGGAAGTGCAGGTAGTAGTTGACGGCCTTGCGCAGCAGCGGGAAGAGCGTGTCGCGCAGGACCGACTCGTCCATGGTGTGGCGGTAGGAGAGCCAGACGTTGTGCAGTGCCCAGGTCAGATTGCCGACCTCGGGGGTGGGCGGGTCCTGGCCGGGGATGCCGACCCCGTAGCCGCCGTCGGCCACCGAGGCGCCGTTGGCCAGCTGGGGGTCGGTGGTCCGGGGGATGCCGGCCGAGTCGGCCCGGTAGGGGGCGGCGACCTCGCGCGAGAGCTGGTCCCGGAATTCGCTCAGGGCCCGGGTGACGGCGTCCAGCTCGAGGTGGTTGGAGCCGTGGATCAGCCAGTACTCCAGCTGGACGTTGAGGTTCCACCAGGTGTTGGGCCAGGGTGTGGGCTCCAGCCAGGGGCCGGAGGTGGCCATCACCGGGGCGTCCTTGCGGGCCGCCGACGCGGTCTTGTAGAGCTGGATCCAGTAGAAGCGCTGCAACCGGGCGTCGGGCAGCGAGAGGAAGCTCTTGCGGTAGAACCGGTCCCACCAGGTGCGGTGGGGTGCGGCGAGCGGACCGTACGGGAGCGCGGAGGCGGTCCTGACGGTGCGCAGCGCGCGGTCACGGGCGGTGGTCGCGGGGTGGGAGTGCGCGACCGTGGCGTACAGGGTGCGGACCGTGCCCCGGGTGCGTTCGCGCCAGGCGGTGACGTGTTGGCCGCCCGCGAGCAGCGGCTGGACGGCGGCGGTGGTGTCGCCGTGCTGTTCGGTCGCGGCGGGAGGGTTGCCGGTGTAGCCGTCCGGGACCGGCTTGAAGGCGGCACGCGGGCTGATCGCCTCGGCGGGGTGGAAGATCCAGCGGAAGTCCTGTTCGCCCGTGCTCGGGGTGATCTCCACGGCGAGCAGATCGCTGGTGGAGTGGACGAAGGCGCGGAGTTTCAGGGTGCCCGTGGTCGTGGTGATCGTGCCTTCGAGCTCGGCGGTGCGCAGTCGCATCCACCACTCGATGCCGGTGACGGCGCCCACCGGCTCCAGGGTGAAGTGGCCGATGGGGAGGCGGGCGAGGCCGAAGAGCGAACCGAACTCGGGGCGGTGGTCCTGGACCTCGGAGTGCTGGACGTTGAAGCGGACGGCCCGGGTGGTGGCGCCGGGTTCCGCGTAGATGGCGGAGCCGAGGCGGCCGTTGCCCAGGTACGGGCCCTCGTACCAGGTCTTCGGCAGCTTCTGCCAGAGCAGGTCGGCGTCGTCGAGGACCGTGCGCCAGCTGTCACCGGGGGAGTGCACGGTGGTGGGGGCCGGGGCGGCGGCGAGGGCGGGGGCGGAGGTGCCGGCCGCCACGAGTGCGCCGCCGATCGCGGTGCCGGTGGCGAGCACCGATCTGCGTGAGGGGGCGGGCCGGGACGGGGAAGAGGCTTCGGTGCGGGGCGGGCGGGAGGGGTCCGGTGCTGTGGGCAAGGCTTCTCCTGGCGACTCGTACGCAGGCGCTTCGATTCATCCGAGCTATTCCACCAGGGAAGGTAGGCGCGGGTCATTGCTGCGTCAATGGAGCAGGAGAGATCCGATGTATTTCCGTGCATCTGGACACTGTCCAGCGGGATGTCGCAAGGGTGGGAGGTGATCAGCCCCAGATCACCGCGCCGAGCCAGGCCCCCGCCACCAGCAGACACGCGAAGAGCTCGACGAGTACCGAATAGCCGGTGGCCCGCATCACCGAGCGCACCGATGTCCACCCGGCCCCGTGGCTGCCGAGCCGCAGCCGCTCCGCCCCGTAGATGGTCCCCACGTAACCGGCGACCGCACCGATCACCGGCACCACGAAGAAGCCCACGATCGCGCCGATCCCGCCCAGCATCAGGGTCTTGCGCGGCGCCCCCGTCTCGCGCGGGCGGCGCGGCGGCAGCAGCGGCTTCAGCGCCTGGTTCAACAGCAGCAGCGCAGTGGCGCCGATGAGTACGCCCCAGGCGACCGGAGTCATGTCGGTCAGCGCCCACCACAGCACGGCGGCCCAGACGATCGCCTGCCCGGGCGCTCCCGGCACCAGCACGCCCAGCAGGCCGAGGAGCATGACGAGGCCGACGGCGACGAGTTGCCACACACTCATCTCACCAGCCTGCCGGAGTCCGGCCGGTCCCGCCCGTCAGCGCACCCGGGGGCGGCGGCCGTCGTCGGCGCAGCTCAGGGGCGTGTCGGAGCCGTGGCGGTGCGCAACCGCGGCCGTCGTGCCGGACCTGCGGGTGTGCGCCGCCGCAGCCGTCGTGCGGATCGCCTCAGAACCGTGGGGTGCGGGCGACCCAGCCGCGCTCGTAGGCGTGCCAGCCCAACTGCAGCCGGGTCGACACGCCGGTCAGCTCCATCAGGCCCTTCACCCGTCGCTGTACGGTCCGCAGCCCCAGCTCCAGCTGTTTCGCCACGCTCGCGTCCGTCAGCCCGGCCAGCAGCAGCGACAGGATCTCCAGATCCGTCGGATCGGGCCCCGTCGCCTCGTCCTGGGGCTGGTTGCCCTCGCCCAGCCTGAGCGGCATCGCCTCGCGCCACACCGCCTCGAAGAGCCCCATCAGCGACTCCAGCAGCCCGGAGGCATGGACCACCAGGGCGGCGGGCTCGGCGCCGCGTCCGGTCAGCGGCACCATCGCCAGCGAGCCGTCGGCGACGACCAGCTTGGTCGGCACCCGGTCGATCACCCGGCACTGCTCGTCCCGGCTCAGCGCCGCCGACAGCTCCATGATCCCGGACGGCAGCGAGAGCAGCTCGCGCTCGACCACCACCCGGTAGGACACCCCGCGCGTCGCGGCCCGCTCCTCCGCCTCGTTCTCCATCCCGCTGACCGCGATCGGCTTCCCGGTGACCAGGGCGCACACCTCGCTCGACGCGCCGAGCTGCAACTGGTGGAAGCGGTGCGAGACCGCGCTCGCCCCGGTCACCACCTCGACCAGATCGTGCACGGCCGGCTCGGAGGCCTCCGCCCGGTACTCCTCGGCGAGCAGTGCCGCCGCCAGTTCCGCCTGCTCCAGCTCATGGCGCTGCTGGGTCAGCAGCGCCCCGAGCGCCACGCCCGGCGGAGCCGCCACCCAACGCCCCGTGCGCGCCGACGCCTGCGCGGCCAGACCGTGCTGCTCCAGTCTGCGCAGGGCCCGCTCGGTGTCCGGCTCGGGAAGTGCCAGCCGGTGTGCGAGATCGGCGACCTCCGCGGCTCCCACCGCCACGAGCGCTCGGTACGCCGACTCCTGTATCTCGTCGAGCCCTATGGCTCCCAGCATCCCCGGACCCCTCCCGGACGGATTGATTCCGCACGATGTCGCTGTCGTCGGGCGTCCGTCCATGGCGGAAAACGGCCACGGCGTAAACCCGCCGTGTACATCATCCCTTTATCGCCCGTCGCTCTGCCAATGTGGCGCCACCGAAGTACCAACAACCTCCGGAAGACTGCGGTTTGCGCGGATTGGTTCCGGATTCATTTGGGGAGAGCGATGCGTCCGATATCGCGCACGGCACTGGGGGCGGCCACCGCCGCCGTCCTGGCCGTCACCGCGATCGCACCGTCCGCGGCACAGCCGCAGGACGGCGCGACGGGGAAGAGAGCACTGACCGGCAGCGCCGCCGCCGACGCCAAGCAGACCAAGCCCGTCACCGTGACGCTGGTGACCGGCGACAAGGTCCTGGTGAGCACGGACGGTTCGGGAGCCGCGTCGGTCACCGCGCTGCCCCGCGAGGACGGGACCGTACCGCTCCTCCAGACCCGACAGTCCGGCAAGAACCTCTACGCCTACCCCGACACCGCCGTCGCCGCGCTGGCCGCGGGCAAGGTCGACGAGGAACTCTTCAACGTCACCGGCCTCATCCGGCAGGGCTACGACGACGGGCACACCAAGTCGCTGCCGCTGATTGCGATCTACGGCAAGGACCAGGCCCGCTCCACGTTCGCCACCCCGCGCGGCGCGAAGCGCGGACTCGCGCTCGACGCCATCGACGGCGTCGCGCTCAAGGCGGACAAGGAGAAGGCCGCCGACTTCTGGGCGGACGTCACCCGCGGCACCCGCTCCTTCTCGGCCTCCGGCGTGAAGAAGCTCTGGCTCGACCGCAAGGTTCAGGCCACCCTCGACAAGTCGACCAAGCAGGTCGGTGCCGACCTCGCCTGGGCCGCCGGATACGACGGCAAGGGCACCAAGGTCGCCGTCCTCGACACCGGTGTCGACGCCGAACACCCCGACCTCAAGGGCCGGGTCGCCGCCTCGGAGAACTTCACCGACTCCGACTCCACCGACGACCGGCAGGGTCACGGCACCCACACCATCTCCACCGTCGGCGGCACCGGCGCGGCCAGCGGAGGCAAGAAGAAGGGCGTCGCCCCCGGCGCCGACCTGCTCGCGGGCAAGGTCCTCAACGACAGCGGCTCCGGCGCCGAGTCCTGGATCATCGCCGGCATGCAGTGGGCCGTCGACCAGAAGGCCGACGTCGTCTCCATGAGCCTCGGCAGCCCGGAACCGACCGACTGCACCGACCCGATGAGCGTCGCCGCCGAGGAACTCGCGCAGAACAAGGGCACGTTGTTCGTGATCGCGGCCGGCAACGCGGGCCCGACGCTGAACACCGTCTCCTCGCCCGGCTGCGCCCCGAGCGTGCTGACCGTCGGCGCCGTCGACCGCGACGACACCACGGCCCAGTTCTCCAGCCGCGGCCCGGTCATCGGATCGCACACCCTCAAGCCCGAGATCACCGCCCCCGGCGTCAACATCTCGGCCGCCGCGGCAGGTGGCCGGGGCGTCTACGCGTACCAGTCGATGTCCGGTACGTCGATGGCCACCCCGCATGTCGCGGGCGCCGCAGCCATCGTGAAGCAGCGTCACCCGGACTGGACCGCCCAGCAGATCAAGGCGGCCCTGGTGTCCTCCGCGAAGAGCGACATTCCCGGTGACGTTCGCGAGACCGGCGGCGGCCGCCTCGACGTCAAGGCCGCCATCGATACCACCCTCGTCGGCGCCCCCGCCGTCCAGGGCGGCACCTTCAACTGGCCGCAGGACCGGTCCGACCGCACCACGGTCGACGTCCCGTACACCAACTCCGGCACCAAGCCGGTGAAGCTGTCGCTGAAGGTCCAGGGCGTCACCGGCAACGACGGCTCGGCCGTCCGCTCCTCGGTGGCGAAGCTCGACGCGAGCACCGTCACGGTCCCGGCCGGAGCCACCGTCAAGGTCCCGCTGCAGATCGACCCGACGGCGAAGCTGAAGGCCGCCCAGTACGGCGATGTCACCGGACGCGTGCTGGCCACCGGCCCCGGCGGTGCCAAGGTCTCCACCCCGTTCTCGCTGTACGTCGGGGCCGAGACCGTCACCCTGCGGGTCAAGCTCGTCGACCGCACCGGCAAGCCCGCCGCCGGCTTCTCCTCGCTCGACGTGATCGGTACCGACACCTCCAGCGGCGAGCGCCGCTTCAACGAGGGCGCCACCGACCAGGTCTACCAGGTGCGTCCCGGCGCGTACTTCGTGTCCAGCTTCGTCACCTCGCCCGACGCGAAGGACGCCACCGGCAGCCTGGACGAGTCCGTCGCCTACCTCGCGCGGCCCCAGGTGAACGTCACCAAGGACACCACCCTGGTCCTGGACGCCCGCAAGGCCCACCGGATCCAGGTGAAGACCGAGGACCGCGCCTCCGAGAACCGTTCCACGACGCTCTCGTTCGGCCGCAGCTGGGACGATGTCTGGCTGCACTCCGGCTCCATCACCGGTGGCTCCGCGATCAAGAACTACCTGGCCGACGTGCAGGGCAGGGCCAGTGACGGCGACTTCGAATTCGCCAGCTTCTGGCGCGCCTACGCCCCGCAGATCGAGAAGCTGTCGGTCGTCGGCGGCACCGAACTGCACCCGAGGGCGGCGAGCACCGGCTCCGTCAACCTCGACGGCAAGGGCGAGGCCGCACTCGTCGACGCCGGCACTGGTACCCCCGACGAGCTGAAGGCCGCGGGCGTCGCCGGAAAGATCGCCCTGGTCGAGGTCGGCGACGACGACAACAACGTGTATACCCTGACGCGCGACGCCAAGGCCGCGGGCGCGAAGGCCGTCATCGCCCACCGCCCCGCCGCGGGACCCTGGCAGCCGACCGTCGGCTACGCCCCGGCGCCGGCGCCCGCGCTCGGCATCGAGGCGGACGAGGCCGCCGCGCTGAAGGCCGCCCTGGCCGACGGCCCGGTCAAGCTGAACTGGAAGGCCACCGCGGTCAGCCCGTTCGTCTACAACCTCGCGTTCCCCGAGACCGGCCCGATCACCTCGGACCGCACCTACAAGGTCCGTGACACCAAGCTCGGCAAGGTTACGGCCAACTACGAGGCGATGGGCGTCGCGGCGGACTACGTCGACACGATGATCATCAACCGGCCCAACGGCGGGGTGTTCTCCGCAGCCGGCGACGTCGTCGCCGCCCCCAGCAAGCGCACCGAGTACTACTCGGCGGGCGACACCGCCTGGGTGCGGTACCTCTCCTCCAGCTTCCCCTGGGGCGAGATGATGACCGACCAGCCGCGCACCTACACGGCCGGTTCGAAGCGCACGGAGAACTGGTACCGGGGCATCCCCACCCCCTCTGCCCCGCGCGACGCCGCCGGAAAGCTCCAGCTCGCCGCCGAGCGCCAGGACAACCTGATCGGCGTCGCCCCGGGCTTCTGGAGCGACAGCGAGCACGCCGGTCTCCAGGGCTCCTTCGGCGACATGGGCAACATGCGTCTGAGCAGCGGTGGCAAGGTGATCGGCGAGACCGGCTGGCCGTCCGGGGTGTTCACCGTCCCGGCCGAGGACGCCGCGTACGAACTCACCATGCAGACCATGAAGTCCGGTCAGCCCGCCGCCGTGTGGAAGCGGTCCACCCGGACCGAGACCACCTGGAAGTTCCGTTCGAAGCGGGACGAGAACGTCTACTCCCAGGGCATCCCGCTGCTCTTCCCGGGCTACGACCTGGACACGGACGGGCTCAAGACCCTCGCGGCGAAGGACGGTCAGAAGATCGGCCTGAGCGTCAGCGGCCACGGCGGCTACACGCCCGGCCAGCTGGTCGCGGCCAAGGTCTCGTACTCGTACGACGGTGGGGAGACCTGGAACGACGCCACCACCGCACAGCAGGGCGGCCGTTGGACCGCGACCGTGAACCACGCGGGTGCGGCCGGCAAGCCGGTCACCCTGAAGACCGAACTGACGGACGCCAACGGCAACTCCGTCATCCAGACCGTGAACGACGCGTACGCCGTGCGTTGATCACGAACTGACCGGTCCGCCGGGCGTCCTTCCCGTGGGGGGTGGGGCCGCCCGGCGGACCCATGTTCGCGGCCACTATTTCCGGATGACCCGTTTTCGTACGGCCCTCGCGGTCGACAATAAGGACATGAGTCAGCAGGGGGAGAAACCCGCCGCCAACGAGGACGACTGGTGGCGCAGGCTGTACGACGAGAACGCCCGGGACACCGGGACGAGCAACGCGGCCGAAAGCCTCGACGACCGCTTCGACTCGGCGTCGGACGCGGTGAGTCCGGGCGGAGGCGGGAGCGGGGGCGGGAGCGGGGCGTCCGGAGGGGGATTCGACAGTGGGTCCGGTGGTGGGTCCGGTGGTGGGGCCGACGAGGGTGCGGGGGCGCCTTCCGAGGTGATGTCCGAGGTGGACCCGGTGGTGGTGTCCCGGCCGGTGCGGGCGGAGGCCGTACGGGAGCGCGCTCCGTGGGAGCCGCCTGACGCGACCGTGGGCGGGCCGGGGGCGGCCCCGGCCGGCCCGGCGCAGCCGCGTACCTTCGCCGGCCCGCCGATTCCCGTGGATCCGCCGCTGCCTCCGCTTCCGCCGACGCCTCCGCTTCCGCCGTCATCTGCACCTGCGCCTGCCCCTGCGTCTGCCCCTGCGCCTGTGTCTGTGCCTGCGCAGGCCGTGGAGCAGCCGCCGGCCACGCCGCCTCCGCCTTCGGTGCCGCCTCTGCCCAGACGGCCGGTGGCCGAGAAGCCCTCCGCCCCACCGGCACCCGCTGCCGCACCAAGCGCACCCGTCGCACCCGTCGCATCTGCTACACCCGCGCCGGAGGCGGAGCACGAAGCCGGCCCCGTTGGCCGCCTCACGATCGGCCATGTGGGTGACCGGCCGCCCACCTACGACCCCGAGCCCACCGCGCTGCCCGCCGCCGACCCGCAGGAGCTCGACGGCCTGGTCGCCGATACCGTGCTCGACGGCGCCCACTACGGCACGTACACCCTGCGCGCGGCCTCCGTGCGCGGGGACTCCGCGCGGTTTCGCGGTGAGCCCCGCCGCGACGCGCTGCTCACGGCACGCTTCGGCACCGACGAACGAGCCCTGGTCCTGGTCGCCGTCGCCACCGGGGCCCGGGCCGCCGACTCGGCACACCTGGCGGCGGCCGACGCCTGCCGCTGGATCGGCGCAGCAGTCGGCCGCAGCCATGTCCGGCTCTCCGAGGACATAAGGGCGGGCCGCCGCGGGGACCTCAAGTCCGGGCTGAACCGCCTCACCGACCGCACGTACGGCAAGCTGCGTGCCCGCGCCGCCGAGCTGGGGGTGGAGCCGCAGCAGTACACGGCGGGGCTGCGCTGCCTCCTGCTGCCGGCGGATCCGGACTGCCGTACACGGGTCTTCTTCGGTGTCGGGGCCGGTGGCCTCTTCCGGCTGCGCGACGGAGTCTGGCACGACCTCGAACCGGAGATCCCGGCAGCCGGGAACATCAGGGGTACTGGGAGCGCCAGGGACACCGGGAAAACCGGGGACGCCGTAGACATCGGGGACGCCGTGGACGTCAGGGACGGTGCCACGGACCCCAGGACCGGGTTCGGGGCCCCGTCCCCCGAGGGTGGGCCCGATGGCGACCTCCTCACCATGGACCTGGCCGTCACCACGTCCTCGGGCCCGAATGCCGAGTCCCCGCCCGGCCCGACCGATCCGCCCGGCCCGCCCGGCCCGCCCGCAGAACCGTTCCGCTTCCGGGGTTCGGTCGCCCGGCCGGGGGACGCCCTGCTGCTGTGCAGCCCCGGGCTGGCCGAACCGATGCGCGGCGAGCCCGCCCTGGCCGCGGAGCTCGCCGCACGCTGGGCTGCCGAGGAGGAGGCACCCGGGCTCGTGACCTTCCTCGCGGACAGCCAGCTCCGGGTCAAGGGGTACTCCGACGACCGTACGGGTGTGGGCGTCTGGGAGGCGTAACCGCGTGCGCCATGGGTTGATGGATGCGAAGTCCGGAAGCCGAAGCGCGGAAAGGGTACGCACCCATGGCCAAGCAGAACGTGTCGGAGCAGTTCGTCGACATCCTCGTCCGGGCGGGCGTCAAGCGTATGTACGGTGTCGTCGGCGACAGCCTCAACCCGGTCGTCGACGCCATCCGCCGCAACCGGGCCATCGACTGGATCCAGGTCAGGCACGAGGAGACCGCCGCTTTCGCCGCCGGCGCGGAGGCCCAGGTCACGGGCTCGCTGGCGGCCTGCGCGGGCTCCTGCGGTCCCGGCAATCTGCACCTCATCAACGGCCTCTATGACGCCCACCGCTCCATGGCCCCGGTGCTCGCCCTCGCCTCGCACATCCCGTCGAGCGAGATCGGACTCGGATACTTCCAGGAGACCCACCCGGAGCTGCTCTTCCAGGAGTGCAGCCACTACAACGAGATGATCTCCAACCCGCAGCAGATGCCCCGGCTGCTCCAGACGGCCATTCAGCACGCGATCGGCCGGGGCGGGGTCAGCGTCGTCACGATGCCGGGTGACATTGCGTCGCAGCCCGCCCCGGAGAAGTCCATCGAGCACGCGCTGGTCACCTCGCGGCCGACGGTCCGTCCGGGTGACGAGGAGATCGACAAGCTCCGCCGGATGGTCGACGAGGCGAAACGTGTGACATTGTTCTGCGGCAGTGGCACGGCGGGCGCCCACGCCGAGGTGATGGAGTTCGCCGAACGGGTGAAGTCCCCGGTCGGGCACGCGCTGCGCGGCAAGGAGTGGATCCAGTACGACAACCCGTACGACGTCGGCATGAGCGGTCTGCTCGGCTACGGCGCCGCCTACGAGGCGACCAACGAGTGCGACCTGCTGATCCTGCTCGGCACCGACTTCCCGTACAACGCCTTCCTCCCGACCGATGTGAAGATCGTCCAGGTCGATGTGCGCCCCGAGCACCTGGGCCGCCGCTCCAAGCTGGATCTGGCGGTCTGGGGCGATGTCCGCGAGACCCTGCGCTGTCTGACGCCGCAGGTGAAGGAGAAGACCGACCGCAAGTTCCTCGACCGGATGCTGAAGAAGCACGCCGAAGCGCTGGAGGGCGTCGTCAAGGCGTACACCCGCAAGGTCGAGAAGCACATCCCGATCCATCCGGAGTACGTTGCCTCGGTACTGGACGAACTGGCCGACGACGATGCCGTGTTCACTGTCGACACCGGAATGTGCAACGTGTGGGCCGCGCGATATCTCACCCCCAACGGCAAGCGCCGCGTCATCGGATCGTTCAGCCACGGCTCGATGGCCAACGCGCTCCCGCAGGCCATCGGCGCCCAGTTCACCGACCGGAACCGCCAGGTGGTCTCGATGTCCGGCGACGGCGGATTCACCATGCTGATGGGCGACTTCCTGACCCTGGTGCAGTACGACCTGCCGGTGAAGGTCGTGCTGTTCAACAACTCGTCACTCGGAATGGTCGAGTTGGAGATGCTGGTCGCGGGTCTGCCGTCGTTCGGCACGGCCAACAAGAACCCGGACTTCGCCGCGGTCGCCCGCGCGTGCGGGGCGTACGGCGTGCGGGTGGAGAAGCCCAAGCAGCTCGAAGGCGCCCTTAAGGACGCCTTCAAGCACAAGGGCCCCGCGCTCGTCGATGTCGTCACCGACCCCAACGCCCTCTCCATCCCGCCGAAGATCAGCGCCGAGATGGTGACCGGCTTCGCGCTCTCCGCCAGCAAGATCGTGCTGGACGGGGGAGTGGGCCGGATGGTCCAGATGGCCCGCTCCAACCTGCGTAACGTGCCCCGCCCCTGAACGCGGCCCCGGCCGCGGTGAGTCGGTGTTCGGCAACCGTCACGCCGGGGTCAGGCGCAGCGTCAGGATCTGGAACGGCCGGAGCGACAGCACGAGACCGCGCTCGTCGGTGTCCGCCTCGCGCAACGGCCGTTCCAGCAGGTCGGTGACCTGGGCCCGCGCGACGGGGAACCCGACCCGCAGTGTGGTGCCGGCGCGGCCGCCCGCCGACTCGTAGAGCCGCACGATCACATCGCCGCCGCGGTCCTCGGCGAGCTTCACCGACTCCACCGTGACCGCCGGATGCCCTGTGTCGACCAGCGACGGCAGTACCGGCGCCACCGCCGCCCGCAGCGGCAGATTGAGCGCGAGCCCCTCCCGTACCGCGTCGGTGATCCCGCCGCCCGGCGCCAGCGCGTACCTGAACCGGTGTCGGCCGACGTCGGTCTCCGGGTCGGGGCTGTGCGGGGCACGCAGCAGCGTCAGCCGTACGGTCGTGCCGAGGCCCGAAGCGTGCGGGGTCCGGGTCACGTCGTGTCCGTACGTCGAGTCGTTGAGCAATGTCACGCCGTACCCCGGCTCGGCGACCCGCAGCCAGCGATGGGCGCAGATCTCGAAACGGGCGGCGTCCCAGCCGGTGTTGTCATGGGTGGGGCGGTGGACATGGCCGAACTGGATCTCGGAGGTGGACCGTTCGGCGTGCACATCGAGCGGGAACGCGGCCTTGAGGACCTTCTCCGACTCCCGCCAGTCGACCTCGGTATCGATGTCGATCCGACGGCTGCCGGCGCTCAGCCGGATCTCCTGTGTGACATGTGACTGCCCGAAGGACCGCCGGACGCGGACCGCAGCCCGCAACGGCCCCGCCTCCACCAGCTCGACGGAGTCGGCATCGGTGAGATCGGTCCGGGTGCGGCGGTAGTGCCGGTCGATGTCCCAGGCGTCCCAGTGGTTGGGGTGGTCCGGGTGCAGCTGGAGAAGGTTGGCCCGGTGGCCGGGGACGAGGACCTCCCGCCTCACGCCGAGGTCGCGGACGGCGGCGATCAGCCCGTCGGCGTCGATCACCGCCCGCAGCAGCCCGTTGTCGAGCACGAGACTCCCGTCCGCCGAACCGGTCGCAGTGACGGGGTGCTCCGGCACCGCCGAGCCGTCCAGCGGACCCGCGCCGAGTCCGGGGGCGTCGGCCGGCGCCACCGTACGGCCACCGGCCAGATGCTGCACCTGGGCGCCGGACGGCAGCACCGCACTCGCCTCCGGGTCCAGCTCGACCACCTGACTGCGGTGGTACGGCGACGAGTTGAGCGCCACCAGCCCCTCGGCCCCGCCCAGTGCGGCCACCGCGTCCGCCACCAGATCCGCCAGTTCCGCTCGTACCCGCTCGTAGGTCTCGCAGGCCTCGCGGTGCACCCAGGCGATCGACGAGCCGGGCAGGATGTCATGGAACTGGTGGAGCAGGACCGTCTTCCACAGCCGGTCCAGCGCCTCGTACGGATAGCGGTAGCGGTGTCCGGGGTTGCGCAGGGCTGCCGTCGTCGCCCACAACTCCGCCTCACGGAGCAGGTGTTCGCTGCGGCGGTTGCCCTGTTTGGTCCTGGCCTGGGTGGTGTATGTGGCCCGGTGCAGTTCCAGGTACAGCTCGCCCGACCAGACCGGAGCCTGTACCCCGTACTCCTCCTCGGCCGCCGCGAAGAACGCCGCCGGCCGCTCGATGGTGACCCTGGGGGAGCCTTCCAGGTTCCGGAGCCGGCGCGCCTTCTCCAGCATCTCGCGGGTGGGGCCGCCCCCGCCGTCACCCCAGCCGAACGGGACGAGGGAGCGAGTGGCCGGCCCTTTCTCCGCGAAGTTCCGCTCGGCGTGGGCGAGTTCGCTGCCGTGGAACTGCGCGTTGTAGGTGTCCACGGGCGGGAAATGGGTGAAGACCCTGGTCCCGTCGATGCCCTCCCACCAGAAGGTGTGATGTGGCATTTTATTGCTCTGGTTCCAGGACAGCTTCTGCGTCAGGAACCATTTCACCCCCGCGAGCCGGGCCAGCTGCGGGAAGGCCGCCGTGTAGCCGAAGGTGTCCGGCAGCCAGATCTCCTCGGTCTCCACTCCCAGCTCCTGCCGGAAGAACCGCTTGCCGTGCACGAGCTGCCGGGCCAGCGCCTCGCCGCCGGGCATATTGGCATCGGACTCCACCCACATCGACCCTACGGGCGCCCACTGCCCGTCGGCCACGGCCTGCTTGATGCGCTCCCAGACGTGCGGCTGGTGCTCCTTCACCCAGGCGTACTGCTGGGCCTGCGAGGCCGCGAAGACCAGCTCCGGATAGTCCCGGGCCAGCGCGGTGACATTGGCGAAGGTGCGCGACGCCTTGCGCACCGTCTCGCGCAGCGGCCACAGCCATGCCGAATCGATGTGCGCGTGACCGGTGGCCGAGATCCGGTGCGCGCTCGCCGCGGCCGGACGGGACAGCACTTCGGCCAGCTGCTCCCGGCCGGCCCGCGCCGTTCCCGCCACGTCGTGCAGATCCAGCGCGTCCAGCATGCGTTCCAGAGCACGCAGGATCTCGTGCCGCCGGGAGCGTTCGACGGGGAGTTCCCGCATCAGTTCGGAGAGCACCTCGATGTCCAGGACCAGATGCCAGACCTCCTCGTCCAGCACCGCCAGGTCCGCGGAGGCGAACCGGTACAGCGGCCGGTCGCCCGCCGTCCGTACGTCCCCGAGCGGTGTCGGCGCGAAGCCGTGTTCCAGTACGGCTGGGTTGGCCGCCGCCTCCAGCAGCAGCGCGACCGGCTCGCCGCCCGATGCCGGGGCGGCCACCGTCAGATGGCGATTGCGCGGATGGACGCCCTTGAGTGGGACGCCGCTGGTGTCGTACAGCATGCCCTCGGCCTGGAACCCCGGCCCCTGACCGGAGAAGCCGGGATCCACGACGACCTCGACCCGGCGCCCCGCCCACTCCGCGGGCACGGTCCCCTCCAGCCGGAACCAGCTGGTGGACCAGGGCTTCCCCCACTCGGTGCCGGTGCGGAACGGCTCGAACGGCTCCTGGAGGACCCGAGCCACCGGGACGGGCTCACCGGGGATGTGCCGGACGGAGAGTGCCAGCGGGGTGCGGGCCGGGTACTGGGCGGGGCGGATGAACTGGTGAAGGGCCCGTTCGAGGCGGTCCTCCACCAGGGTGCGGTCGTCGTGCATCACGGCTCCAAGCGGTCGGCGCCTGCGGGGGTTCATGGCTCCACTTCCCCGGCGGCCGATCAGGCACCCCTGCGGGCGGCGCGGGCGAGTGACGGTTGATCAACTGGCCCTGTGCGCACCCTTGGCGACCCTTGAGCAATGTGACATATTACTGCCGTGCTCACGAGACGCCCCCTGGATGTCGTCATCGTCGGGGCCGGAATGGTCGGCGCCGCCTGCGCCTACTGCATCTCCCGGTCCGGACTCTCCGTAGCCGTCGTCGACCGAGGGTCGGTGGCCGGCGGCACCACCGGAACTGGCGAGGGCAACCTGCTGGTCTCCGACAAGGTCCCCGGACCGGAGCTTGAACTCGCCCTGCTTTCCGCCTCCTTGTGGCGGCAACTGTCCGAGGAGCTGCCCAAGGACATTGAGTACGAACTCAAGGGCGGTGTGGTCGTCGCGGCGTCCGAGGACTCCCTGGCCACGCTGACCACTACGGCCGATGCCCAGCGGGCGGCGGGTGTCGAGGCGTACCACGTCACATCCGACCGGCTCCGTGACATCGAGCCCCACCTCGCACCGAACCTGTCCGGTGGCTGCCACTACCCGCAGGACGCCCAGGTCCAACCAGCGCTGGCCGCAGCCGAGTTGCTGCGCGCCGCAACGAGGGCGGGTGCGCTGGTGCGCCCAGGGGAGGAGGTGGCCGGGATCCTCCGGGACCGGAAGGGTGCCGTGCGCGGGGTGCGTACGACGCGGGGCGAACTGCACGCCCCCGTCGTGGTCAACGCGGCGGGCACCTGGGGCGGCGACCTGGCCGCACTGGCCGGGGTCAACCTGCCGGTCCTGCCGCGCAGAGGGTTCGTACTGGTCACCGAACCACTGCCCCGGCTGATCCGGCACAAGGTCTACGCGGCGGAGTACGTGGCCGACGTGTCGAGCGGGTCCGCGGCGCTCCAGACCTCGCCCGTGGTGGAGGGAACGCCCGCGGGGCCGGTGCTCATCGGGGCCAGCCGCGAACGGGTCGGCTTCGACCGAACCTTGTCCGTCGGGGTGATCGCCCGACTGGCGGCAGGCGCCACCGCACTCTTTCCCGCGCTCGCCGACGTACGAGTGATGCGCGCCTACCACGGATTCCGCCCCTACCTGCCCGATCACCTCCCGGCGATCGGACCTGACCCCCGGGTGCCGGGGCTCTTCCACGCCTGCGGCCACGAGGGTGCCGGGATCGGGCTGGCACCCGCGACCGGACAGCTCATCGCCGACGCGATCAGGGGAGAGCGGCCCGCACTCGATCTCGGACCCTTCGCCCCGGACCGGTTCGATGCCACATGCCATGTCACATGACGGTGGAGGGCGGGGCGCCCCCGCCCCAGGAGAGGACCCAGTGAGACGCACCCGCGCACGTACGCCCGCCGAACTTGTCGGGGCCGCGCCTGAGACGGAGTTCCAGCTCACCTTCGACGGCCGCCCGGTCCGCGCTCTGCCGGGGCAGACCATCGCCGCCGCACTCTGGTCGGCGGGCATCCTGACCTGGCGCACCACCCGGGTGCACGGCCGACCGCGAGGAGCCTTCTGCGGTATCGGCGCCTGTTACGACTGCCTGGCCACCGTCAACGGCCGGCCCAACCAGCGCGCCTGCCTGCTGCCCGCGGCGCCGGGCGACACGGTGATCACGCAGGAGGGCGACGGCCATGCCGAACTCGACCGATGAGCCGGGGACACCGGAGACCGGCCACGTCGAACTCGCCGTGGTGGGCGCCGGACCGGCGGGCCTTGCCGCGGCCGTCACCGCCGCCGACCACGGGCTCGACGTGGTTCTGCTGGACGCGGCCACCGCACCCGGCGGACAGTACTACCGCAGCCCGGCCGACGGACTCGGTGCCACCCGGCCCGGGGCCCTGCACCACGACTGGCGCACCTTCACGGAACTCTCCGCACGGCTGGCCGCACACCGCGACGCCGGCACGATCCGCCACCTCGCCGGCCACCAGGTGTGGACGGTCGAACGAACCGGTGACGGCGACTGGATCCTGCACGCGGTCACCGGGGCCGACACGGAGGTCCGCACCGCTGTCCGGGCCCGCCGCATACTCCTCGCGACCGGCGCCCACGAGCGCCAACTGCCCTTTCCCGGCTGGACACTTCCGGGAGTGGTGGGCGCGGCGGGGGCTCAGGCGATGCTGAAGTCGGGGCTGGTGCTGCCGGGGAGCCGGATCGTGGTCGCGGGGAGCGGGCCGCTCCTCCAAGCGGTCGCCCTCTCGCTGACCCGCGCGGGGGCGCAGGTCCCGGCGCTGGTCGAGGCCGCCGGCTATCGGGCGTACGCCCGTGCTCCCCGGGTGCTGGCGGCCAACCCGGGCAAGGCGGCGGAAGGAGCACGGTTCGCGGCGGAATTGGCCCGTGCCCGGGTGCGGGTGCTGAGCCATCGGGCGGTCACCGCGGTGCACGGGGACGAGCGGGTGGAGGCGGTGACCGTCAGCAGGGTGGACCACCGGTGGCGGCCCCTCGCCGGGACCGGCCGCCGGATCGCCTGTGACGCGCTCGCCGTGGGACACGGGCTGGTACCGCAGCTCGACCTCGCCGTGGCAGTCGGCTGCGGAACACGGCCCGGCCCCGACGGCACGCACGCGGTCACCCTCGACGAACAGCTCAGGACCACCGTCCCCGGAGTCTGGGCGGCCGGCGAGTCCGGCGGCATCGGCGGGCTCGAACTCGCCCTGCACGAAGGTGAGTTGGCGGCACTTTCCATCGTTCGTGAGGTACGGGGTGGAGTACGGAGGCGGGAAGCGCGCAGGGCCGTCGCGCTGCGCCGCTCCCGCCGCCGTCTGCGGGCCTTCGCCGACCTGATGGGAGCCGTGCACCGCCCGGGGCCCGGCTGGCGCGAGGGGCTGACCGACGAGACGGAGGTGTGCCGCTGCGAGGAGGTCACCGCGGGCCGGATCCGTACCGCGTGCGAGGAACTGGGAGCCGGTGACACCAGGACCGTCAAACTGCTCACCAGGGCCGGAATGGGGTGGTGCCAGGGCCGGACGTGCGGCTTCGCCGTTCGGGAACTCGCCGCCGCGCACGGCGGCGGACAGGAGCCGGGCGGGCCCGACCGGCGCCCGCTGGCCTGCCCCGTCAAACTCTCCACCCTCGCCGACCTGTCCGGCCCCGGGTAGGCAGCGTCCGGTCCACCCCCAGGGGCGCTTTGCGCGCCGCCCGTTGTGCCCTGCCCCGAGTCCATCCTTCCAACTGCTGCGTTCCCTTCCGCTTCTCCGTTCCTGTCCGTTCCTTTCCGCTTCTCCGCTTCTCAGTTTCTGAGTTCCTGCCTTTCTGCGTTCTCGCGGTTTCGCGTTTCCGCCACACTGTGACATGTCACACCTCTCAAGGAGCCACGATGCAGATGAACACCGACTCGCGCACCCGCCCCTGGCACGGGGTCATGGTCGCCACCCCGATCACCCTGCGCGACGACTGCACCATCGACTACGACGCCTACGCCGCCCATGTGCGGCAGCTCATCGAGGCGGGCTGCGACGGAGTGGTGCCCAACGGCTCGCTGGGGGAGTACCAGACCCTGACCGACAGCGAACGCGAGCAGGTGGTCCGGGTCGCCGTCGAGGCCGCGGGCGACGGCAACCGCGTCATGCCGGGCGTCGCCGCCTACGGCAGCGCGGAGTCGAGGCGCTGGGCGGAACAGGCCGCGGCGGCGGGCGCCGGCTCCGTGCTGCTGCTGCCGCCCAACGGGTACCGCTGCGAGGAGGCGGCGGTGCGCGCCCACTACGCCGATGTGGCCGAGGCCGGGGTGCCGGTCGTCGCGTACAACAATCCGTACGACACCAAGGTGGACCTGACGCCGGGGCTGCTCGCCCGCCTCCACCAGGACGGCAGCATCGTGGCCGTCAAGGAGTTCAGCGGTGACGTCCGCCGGGCCTACGAGATCGCCGAACAGGCACCCGGACTCGACGTGCTGGTGGGCGCCGACGACGTACTTCTGGAGCTGGCACTCGCCGGGGCCGTCGGCTGGATCGCGGGCTGCCCGAACATGCTGCCGTCCTGCTGTGTCGAGCTGTACCGGGCCGCTGTCACCGGTGACATTGCAACCGCCCTGCCGCTGTACCGGGAGCTGCACCCGCTGCTTCGATGGGACTCGAAGCCGGAGTTCGTCCAGGCCATCAAGGTGTCCATGGACGTTGCCGGGCGCCACGGGGGCCGTACCCGGCCGCCGCGGTTCCCCCTCCCCGCCGACGACGCGGCCGCCGTGCGTGCCGCGACAGAGAAGGCACTGGCCGGGGGCCTGCACTGAGACCCGCGCCCGGCCGAAACGGGCGGGGCCGCCGTACGCCCGGACGGAGCGCGCGGCCCGGCCCGTTCTGTCGAGGCCCGTTCCTTCAAGTCCCGTTCTGTCAAGACCTGTTCCGTCCGATTCCAGTGTTCTTCGTGTCCGTCCTGACGAACCAGGGGGAGCCTTGCAGACACGTCACATTTTTCATGCCGTCGACTCACACACCGAGGGCATGCCCACCCGAGTCATCACCGGAGGCATCGGCACCATCCCCGGTGCGACGATGGCCGAGCGGCGCATCCACTTCCAGCAGCACCGGGACGCCGTGCGCACCCTGCTCATGTACGAACCGCGCGGCCACGCCGCCATGAGCGGCGCTGTCCTCCAGCCACCCACCCGGCCGGACGCGGACTACGGCGTCCTTTTCATGGAGGTCTCCGGATTTCTGCCGATGTGCGGGCACGGCACCATCGGGGTGGCGACCGTTCTGGTGGAGACCGGCATGGTGGAGGTCAGCGAACCCGTCACCACCGTGCGGCTGGACACCCCGGCCGGGCTCGTCAGCGTCGACGTACAGGTCAAGGACGGCGCGGCCACCGGGGTGACCCTGACCAACGTTCCGGCGTTCAGCGTCGCGCTCGACCGGACGGTGGACGTACCCGGCTACGGGGCGCTGCGCTACGACCTCGCCTACGGCGGCAACTTCTACGCGATGGTGCAGCTGTCCGACCTGGGGCTGCCCTTCGACCGGGCGCGCAAGGACGACATCCTGGCCGCCGGACTCGCCCTGATGGACGCGGTCAACGCCACCGAGCGGCCCACCCACCCCGAGGACCCGGACATCCACGGCCTCAAGCACGTGCAGTTCGTCGCACCCGGGTCCGACGCCCGCCACTCCCGGCACGCGATGGCCATCCATCCCGGCTGGTTCGACCGCTCACCCTGCGGGACCGGCACCTCGGCACGCATGGCGCAACTGCACGCACGCGGTGAACTCCCCCTGGACACCGACTTCGTGAACGAGTCGTTCATCGGCACCTCGTTCACCGGACGTCTGGTCCAGGAGACCACCGTGGGCGGGCTGCCGGCCGTCGTTCCCACCGTCACCGGCCGCGCCTGGATCACCGGTACCGCACAATTCTTCCTGAACCCGTCCGACCCCTTCCCCGAAGGATTCCTGCTGTGAACCTCCCCCTGCTCGGCGCCGACGACATCCAGGCCCTGGGACCCACCGGAGCCGTGGACGCACTGGAGGCGGCGCTGAGCGGGGGACTGGATCCGGAGACGGCCCCCGCCCGGCACCATGTCACAGTGCCAGGCGGGGAGCTGCTGATCATGCCCGCCACCACACAGCGGGTGACCGGGGTGAAGATTGCCGGGGTGGCCCCGGACAACCCGTCCCGCGACCTGCCCCGGATCACCGGAAGCTATCTGCTGCTCGACGCCCCGACCTTGCTGCCGCTCGCCCTGCTGGACGGGGCCGCGCTCACCACCCTGCGCACCCCGGCCGTGTCCGCACTCGCGATCCGCCACCTCACCGGCCCCGTCGTGCACCACCTGGTGCTCTTCGGGACGGGCCCCCAGGCGTACGGACACCTCGACGCGGTGCTCGCGGAACGACAGGTCGAACGGGTCACCGTGGTCGGCCGGACCCCGCACCGGGCCGAGGCGCTGGCAGCGCACGCCCGCCGCCTCGGCGTGGACGCCCGTACGGCGCAGGCGCCCTGCGACGGTGAAGTCGCCACGGCCGATCTGGTGCTCTGCTGCACGACCTCCGCCGCTCCGCTGTTCGACGGCGCCCTGGTGCCGGACGGGGCGACGGTCGTCGCGGTCGGCTCGCACACCCCCGACGCCCGAGAGGTCGACACCGCTCTGGTGGTCCGCTCAGCCGTCATCGTCGAATCGCGGTCGGCCGCGTTGTCGGAGGCGGGGGACCTGCTGATCCCGATGGCCGAGGGAGCCTTCCGGGCCGAGAACATCCACGCCAACCTGGCCGAACTGGTGACGGGACGCGCTCCCGGCGGAGCGCCGGCCGGTTTCGAGGGGCCACGGTTCTTCAAGAGCGTCGGAATGGGCTGGGAGGACCTCGCCGTCGCCGCCGCAGTGCACCGTAATTCGGCGCCCTGAGCGAGTTGTCCACAGCCTCGGAGCGATGGGCCCTGACCGAATCGTGACATTGTATTCTGAGGCCCCGCACGGCGCTGGAGGAACAGATATGGCCCGCCTGACGACGCTCAACGCCATCTCCGCGCAGGAGCACTTGCGTGACCAGGTGGCAAATGCCCTCAGGGCGGCCCTGATCGCGGGCGACCTCCGGCCGGGCATGATCTACTCCGCCCCCGCGCTCGCCGCCGACTTCGGAGTGTCCGCGACCCCGGTGCGCGAGGCGATGCTCGACCTGGCACGCGAGGGCCTGGTGGAAGCGGTGCGCAACAAGGGCTTCCGGATAACGGAGTTGACCGAACAGGACCTCGACGACTTCACCGAGCTGCGGGTCATGATCGAGGTTCCCACCATCGGCCGCATCGCCCGGATGGGCCGGACCAGGGAGCTGGAGGCGTTGCGGCCGCTCGCCCAGGCGATCGTCGCGGCCGCAGCCGAGCACGACATCATCGGCTACCTGGAGGCCGACCGCCGCTTCCATCTCGAACTGCTCGGCCTGGCGGGAAACCGCCGTCTGGTGGAGGAGGTCGGCAATCTGCGCAAGCGATCGCGTCTCTTCGGACTGAACCGGCTCGACGAGTCCGGTCTGTTGGTTACGTCGGCCGAGGAGCATGCCCAACTGCTGGACGTTCTGATCGAGGGCGACGCGGAGCGCGCCGAGAGGTGCATGCTCTCTCATATGTCACATGTCAGAAATCTCTGGGCCGAGGAGGAGGCCAAGGAGATCGCGACGGGAGGCAGGCAGATCAGAAGGGTGTCGCTGCCGGCCGCCGAGGCCTGATCCGCCGATTCCGCCCGGGGCTCCGGGGCTCCGGGGCTCCGGGGCTCCCGAGCTCCCAAGCCCCGGAGGCACGGAGCCTCGCAGGCACCTGCCGCCGAGTGTGCCCAGGCGTTTCAACGGCCGCCCGGTGGGCAGCCGTTGAAACGGTTCCCGGGATCCTGTCTCAGGCCCCGGACTCCAGCAGCGTGGCCATCCACTCCTCGATGCCGTCGGCGGTGCGGGGCAGCGCCGACGACATGAGGCGGGCGCCGTCGGCCGTGATCACGAGGTCGTCCTCGATCCGCACCCCGATCCCGCGCAGCGACCGGGGCAGCGTCTCGTCGTCGGGCTGGAGGTAGAGCCCGGGTTCCACCGTCAGTACCTGACCGGGCTCCAGACGTCCGTCCAGATAGGCCTCGGCGCGGGCCTGCGCGCAGTCGTGCACATCCATGCCGAGCATGTGACCGCTGCTGCAGAGCGTGTACCGGCGGTAGAAACCGTTGTCCGGGTCGAGCGCCTCGTCCGCCGACATCCGCAGCACGCCCCACTCGTGCAGCCCCTCGGCGATGACCCGCATGGCGGCCAGGTGGAAGTCACGGAACCGCGCCCCAGGATGCAGGGCCGCGATACCGGCGTCCTGTGCTGCCAGCACCAGTTCGTAGACCGTTCGCTGCGTCGGGGAGAAGCGGCCGGACAGCGGCAGGGTGCGGGTGAGGTCGGCGGTGTAGAGCGAGTCGGTCTCCACCCCGGCGTCCAGGAGCAGCAACTGACCTTGCTCCAGCGGGCCGTCATTGCGGGTCCAGTGCAGGACACAGGCGTGCGCCCCGGCGGCGGCGATCGTGGAATAGCCGGGTCCGTTCCCCTCCGACCGGGCCCGGAGATCGAAGACGCCCTCGATCCAGCGCTCGCCGCGCGGGTGGCGCAGCGCCTGCGGCAGGCTTCGGACCACGTCCTCGAAGCCGACCGCGGTCGCGTCGACGGCTTGCTGCAACTGCCCTTCCTCCCAGGGGTCCTTGACGAGCCGGAGCTCGCTGAGCACCGCTTCGAGCCCGGCCGGTGCCGCGCGCCCGAGCGGGAACGCGCGGCAGGAACACAGGAGTTCATCGACGGACGGGTCCACCCCGGACAGCACCCGTACCGGTGGCTGCGGCCCGGTGAGCAGCTTCTCCCAGGCGTCCAGATGCGCGCAGCGGATGCCGGTCAGCCGGGCCGCCTCCGCCAGGTCGGGCCTGCGCCCGACCCAGAACTCGCCGTATCTGCGGTCGCGGTAGAACTCCTGGCCGGTGCGCGGCGACCGGGGCCGCAGGTACAGCACCGGCTCGTGCCGCTCGTCGCCGTCCGGTTCCAGGACGAGGACGTGACCGGCCTGGTCCTCGCCGGTGAGGCCGGTGAGCCAGGCATATCCGGTGTGCGGCCGGAAGCGGTGGTCGGTGTCGTTGGAGCGGACCGCGAGCGCACCGGCCGGGACGATCAGGCGCTCGCCGGGGAAGCGGGCGGCCAGCCGGGCGCGGCGCGCGGGGGTGGCGCCGATGGAGGGGACGCGAAGGTCCTCCGTCAGCGGGGACTCGGCCCACCCGGTGCCCATGAAGGCGTCCAGGGAGGGTGACACCGGCAGATCGTGGCTGCCGGTGCGGGGCGCGGAGAAGGAACGGGACACAGACATTGCTCCTCGGGGCTCGGTGGGGACCGGGGTCGGGGCCGGAATTCCGGTCTCCCCGGACACGGCGGTGCGGTGGTGGGGAAACCGGTGGTGGCGGCCGGTGCGTTCGGGGGCCGCGTGTCATATCCCGTGCTGCGACGAGAAGTTGTCGCGCGGATGAATGTGCGCGAGAGGGGTTCCAAAGAACATGTGACATGTGCCATTGTACAGCGCGCAAGGGGATGGGAGTCGTGCTCATGTCACGACGTGAGTGCGGTTCAGATCCGGTCCGGCACCGGCCCCTTGCATTCCCCCACAACCGCGCGCTGTCGCGCGGTCACCACTCCGCTGGGAGGCGGCACGTGAAGAACCTGAGGGTTCGACGGAGAATAACCGGACTGTCCACCGTGGCCCTGGCGGCATGCCTGGGCGTGGGCCTGCTCACGGCACCGAGCCAGGCCGTTGAGCGACACCCCGCCCCATCGGCCACGGCCCCCGGCCACTCGGAGGCCGCTCGGAACCGGGTGGAACAGCGGACCGAGATCCCGGGCGGCCCCACCGCCGAGTCGCTGACGACACCCGCCGGCGATGCCGCTCACGTCGAACGCAAGCCGCTCAAGGCCGCCGACCGGCCGCCGCTGTCCGCGTCCAAGGACGCGCTCAAGCGGGACTACGACGACCCGGCCGACGCGCTTCCGAGCCACCCGGCGCCTTCGATGAAGGCCGATGAGCGGGCCCGCGCCAAGGCGTCCGGCAGGACCGCGGCCGAGGCCGAGTGCAATGTCACCGATTTCACCAACAACACCGGGGGCGCCCTGGTCGAGAAGGTCAAGGCGGCGACCACCGACTGCGTCAACACACTGTTCCGTCTCCAGGGTCAGGACGGCTACAACGCCTTCCGCGAGGACCAGATGGTCACCATCGCCGATGCCATGCGCGACGCGTCGGCCTCCTACCCCGGTGACAGCAGCACCGGCATGCCCCAGCTGGTCCTCTTCCTCCGGGCCGGCTACTACGTGCAGTACTACGATCCCGACACCGTCGGAGACTACGGACCGCGCCTGCGCACGGCCATCCAGGGCGCCCTCGACGGCTTCTTCGGCTCCTCGCACGCCTTCGACGTCACCGATGCCAACGGCGAGAGCCTGTCCGAGGCGATCATCCTGGTCGACAGCGCCGCGGAGAACGCCCGTTACCTGAACATCGTCAAGCGGATGCTGGCCGACTACGAAGCGTCGTACAACGGCTCCTGGTACATGGTCAACGCCGTGAACAGCGTGTACACCGTCATGTTCCGCGGTCACCAGGTACCCGAGTTCATCAGCGCCGTCGAGGCCGATCCCAGTGTGCTGAACTCCCTGCACGACTTCGCCGCGAACCACCTCGACCTGCTGGGCACCCAGCAGTCGTTCCTGGCCTCCAACGCGGGACTCGAACTCGGCCGCTTCCTCAAGGACGACTCGCTGCGCGCCAAGGCGAGCCCGCTCGCGGCCGACCTGATGAGCAAGACCTCCATCGACGGCCCCACCGCGCCGCTCTGGGTGAACGTGGCCATGATGGTCGACGCCTACGACAAGGCCAACTGCTCGTACTACGGCGCCTGCGACCTCGCGGAGCGTCTTGAGAAGGCCGTCCTGCCGGTGAAGCACACCTGTAGCGACAGCATCACCATCCGGGCGCAGGACATGTCCGCGGCGGAACTCGAGGCCGGCTGCACCAGCCTGAGCAACCAGGACGCCTACTTCCACGAGGTGGCCCGGGACAACGGCGCGGTCGCCGACGACAACAACAAGACCATCGAGGTCGTGGTCTTCGACTCCAGCGCCGACTACCAGACCTACGCCGGAGTGATCTTCGGCATCGACACCAACAACGGCGGCATGTACCTGGAGGGCGACCCCAAGGCCGAGGGCAACCAGCCCCGGTTCATCGCCTACGAGGCCGAGTGGGCCCGTCCCGACTTCCAGATCTGGAACCTCAACCACGAGTACACCCACTACCTCGACGGCCGCTTCAACATGTACGGCGACTTCGGGGCCGGAATGACCACGCCGACCGTCTGGTGGGTCGAGGGCTTCGCGGAGTTCGTCTCCTACTCGTACCGCAAGGTCGCCTACGACGACGCCATCGCCCAGGCCGCGAACCACACCTACACACTGCGCACCCTGTTCGACACCACCTACGACAACGCCGACCAGACCCGCGTGTACAACTGGGGCTACCTGGCCGTCCGTTACATGCTCGAATCCCACCGTTCGGACATCGACACCCTGCTCGGTCTCTACCGCAAGGGTGACTGGGACGGCGCCCGTACCCTGCTCACCTCGACCATCGGGAGCCGTTACGACGCCGACTGGAACACCTGGCTGACCGCCTGCGCGGCCGGTGCCTGCGGCGGCGGGTCCACCAACCCGCCCGGTGGGATCACCGAGTGCAAGGACGCCGACACCAGGCTGCTGGGCCAGAACTGCATGCGCAGCGGACTGAAGGCCGTCAAGGGCGACTACGCCTACCTGAGCGTCCTCGTCCCGGACGGCGTCACCCGGTTGAAGATCACCGCCTCCGGCGGCACGGGCGACGCCGACCTCTACTACAGCTCGGAGAACTGGGCGACCACCGGCGTCCACACCGACAAGTCCGTCGGGGCCGGCAACGAGCACACCCTGACCGTCGACAACCCGGCGCCGGGCTACCACTTCATCAGCCTCTACGGCAACGAGAAGTTCGACGGCGCCAAGGTCACCACCGAGTTCTGATCCCTACCACCCCCATGGTGTCGGCCGGCCGAGTGATGATCCCGCTCGGCCGGCCGGTGCCGTCGCCCCGGCCCGCGTCCGCCGGTCCCGGCCCGTGGCTCACGAAAGCCGCAGCGTGCCCGGGGTCGCGCCGTCCGTCAGGATCGCCACGATCAGATCGAAGAGGGTCGGTCCCCGGCCCGCCAGTGCCTCGTCCAGCCGCTGCTGGACCGCCGCCCGGTTCGTGGGATGTGCCCGGCCCAGGCTCTGCCGCAGATATCGCGCCGTCTCCTCATGGCCCAGGGCCCGCGCGGAGGAGGCGTGGTCCCGCCACTCGAAGGCGAAATCGTCGTCGTCGGGTGTGCCCATGCCGCCGCCGAGACAGTCCGCGAGCGCGTCGAGGTTGCGGCCGAAATACCCGCCCGGGCCGTTCACCGCCTCGCCGATCACTGTCCAGAACTGCTCCAGGCCGGTGACCCGGGAGCCTTCGATCACATAGGTCACGGTCATGGGTGGAGGGTACAAGTCCGGCTGCTCCTCCGGGTCCGTTGATCCGCGCCGCAGGTGGGGGGCTACGGCGCGGATCGGTCCGGAGGGGCCGGGCTTCAGCAGCCCTGATCGATCAGGTCGAAGGTGGCGTAGTGGTCACTGGTGTAGTAGTCCTCCTGCGACCGCTCGCCGGTGACGATCCGACGTGCGCCACGGGTGGGGGAGTTGGGCGTGATGACCGTGTACTCGTGGTAGTAACCGGTGCTCTGGCCGGGCAGGACGCCTTCCCGGTTCTGGAAGACGGTGCCGTCCTGGGAGTACGGGAACGGGCCGCCCGCGTCGATCAGATCGAGGGTGTCGTGGGCCTGGGAGGGCAGCGCCGAGTAGCAGATGCTGCCCACCGAATCGGTGGACTGGGTCGAGGCGGTGGCCGCGGTGACCGGTCCGCCGACGAGGAGGGCGGACAGGAGGGCGGCTGCGCCACCGAGCGTGGTGATCCGTGGGGGGATTCGCATAGCCACCATGATGACGCGCGTAGACATGGTCCCGTCAACGCCAACCGATGTGAATTTTTTGGAAGTTAACCCGGAGGCAGGAAATGTGACGTGCAGATGTCCGGAGGTTCGCGGGCCGGTGCCGGTCCTCTGTTCACTTATTGATGAGTCGACAAGCGTGGCGGCCCGTCTGTGGGGCATGCATCCCGGTGAAAGTGTTCCGCGAAGGAGTCCGACGAGCAGCAGACACCCGGGGAAGCCGGGACCACGAGCAGGGGGCGATCACTGTGCGGGCGGGGGAGACGATGGAGCGTCAGGGAGATGCCGATTCCATGAAGGGCGAGGCCTCGCACGAGCCGGGGGCACACGAGCCGGAGGCGCGGGGGCCGGGGGCGCGGGACCGGCAGCCGGTCCGGCTGCACCGCAGACTGGCCCGCACCGACCTGGCATCCGTGGGCGAAGTCAGATGCGCGTTACGGGAGTTCCTGCGCTACCGGTGGAAGGAGGAGCCGGCCCGGGTGGCGGAGCTCCTGCTCAGCGAGCTGGTGACCAACGCGCTGATCCACACCCGGCACGGCGCGGTCGTCACGGCGAGCGTGGCGCCCGCCAGGTTACGGGTGGAAGTGCGGGACTTCATGCCCGGACTGCCCCTGTCGTACGTACCGGACGCCGACGACGGTACGCACGGCCGGGGGCTGCTCCTGGTACGGAGTCTCGCGGACGCCTGGGGCGTCGGCGCTCACGCGCTGGGCAAGGTCGTCTGGTTCGAACTGGACGGCGAAATGTCCTGACCGGGCATCAAGACCGGTAAGGGGACAGCGAAAAGCCCTGACGGACCGGAAGGGACCGGGCCGTCAGGGCCTTGCCGGCGTCAGCCGAACTGCTGCTCCAGATCTTTCAGTTTCCGCTCCAGCGAATCGAGCCGGGGCAGCGCCTGGGTGTCGTCCTCGGCGGTGAGGTCGACGGTGACCGGATCATTGGGGCTCCGGTCCGAGCTGCCGGTGCTCGGACCCGTCACGGCTTGCAGGGATGGCCGGGGGCGCAGAGGCAGTTGTCCCGGCTCGGATATGGCGGGCTCCACGACGGACTGCGCGGAGCCCGGCGTGGCGGCCAGTGCCTGGACATCCACCTGGGTGCCGCCCCGGCCGACCCGGCGCCAGGCCCGGTTCTGCCGGTTCAACGCCTTGATGTGGGCCCGGTCCAGCTTCTCCTGGTCCTTCCTGCGGAGGCGGTTCTGCTCCTTCTCCCGCCTGTCCTCACGTACCTCGTCGACCGCCTCGTCCAGCGTGCGTACGCCCTCCAGCAGCATCAGCGACCAGGCGCCGAAGGTTTCCCGGGGGGCGCGCAGCCACCGTACGATCCGGATCTGCGGCAGCGGGCGGGGAACCAGGCCCTGCTCGCGCAGCGCGGCCCGGCGGGTCTGCTTCAGTGCCCGGTCGAAGAGCACGGCCGCCGAGAGCGACATCCCCGCGAAGAAGTGCGGGGCGCCGGCGTGGTCGATGCCGCGCGGAGCGTGCACCCAGTTGAACCAGGCGGCGGCACCCGCGAACGTCCACACGAGCAGGCGCGAGCCGAGCGCCGCGTCACCGTGGCTGGCCTCGCGCACCGCCAGTACGGAACAGAACATGGCCGCCCCGTCGAGGCCGAACGGGACCAGGTACTCCCAGCCCCCGGAGAGGCCGAGATTCTGCTCGCCGAAGCCGACGAGCCCGTGGAAGGAGAGCGCGGCGGCGACCGCCGCGCAGCAGAACAGCAGGACGTACGAGGCGGTGGCGTACATGGCCTCCTTGCGTCTGCGGCGCTCCTCGCTGCGTTCCCAGCTGTCGTCGGCCGCGGATGTGTCAGCGGCACGCTTGCCGCGTGCGACCACCGCCACCGCCGCCAGGACTCCCACGAGCAGCACGGCGCCCGGAAGCAGCCAATTCAGCGATATGTCGGTCAGTCTCATGCGCGGTCCCTTGCAGTGCGTAGGGCATTTCGGGCGCCATGATTGCCGAAACCCCGTCGTGCACACGGGGGTTTCGGGGCAAGAGAACGCCATTGGGTCGGCACGGCGTACGGATGACGGGGATCCGGTCGAATGACCGTACGCGTCCGACGAGTTGCGTTCGAATTGTACTACTCGCGCGGGTGGTGTTGATCAGTGAGCGGGCGTCAGCTTCCGCACCCGGTCGGCGTCACAGGTGCGCGGACACGTGACGCAGGTTTCCTCGGGGCGCAGCGTGTAGAAGAGGCAGCAGCTCGCCCGGTCGCGGGTGGGCAGCGACTCGCCGTTCGGCCCGGTCAGTTCACGGAAGCCCGCGTTGCCGACGTACGGCTTCGTGGTACCCGGCAGCAGCGCCTCCAGCTCCGCCATCGCCCGCCGTTCCTCGCCGAGCAGATGGGCGATGTACCAGAGGCCCTCGACGATCTCGTCCGTCGCCATCCCCCACAGCGCGCGCCGGCCGCGCCGCATCCGCGGTCCGAAGCCGTCGAGCACCGGGCCGATGTGGTCGGCCACCGCCGCCAGCACCTCGGCCCGCAGCGCGGCCTCGTCGGGCACCACCCGGGCGCCCGGCAGCACCGCGGCCGGATCGTCCGGCAGGCAGGCGAATTCCTTCACCCGGAGGGTCAGATGGCCCAGCGCCCGCTGGAACGACACGTCCGCGACGGGGACCCGGGGCACCCGCCGGTGCAGGAACCAGGGCACCGTCACCAGCAGACAGGCGGGCCAGGCGTAGCGGTGCAGTCCGAAGCTGGCGACCACGTCGGGGCGGGGCTGCTGCCCGTAGTCCCGGACCACCTGGGCGTGGTCCCAGCCGAGGAAGGCGTCGAGCGCCGGGCCCCCCGCGGCGAGCTCGGCCGCGCCCACCCAGCCGGAACCGCCGGGGGCGGTCTCGTCGTCCGCCAGCACCTGGGCACGCAGGCCCGGAAAGACCTCCGCGAGGCGCGCGTAGGCGTCCGTCACGGCGGACGCCGTGGTGCCGGGGAGCAGGGCGGGGAGTGTCATGCAGGGACCACCGAATCGCGACCGTTTGCAGGTTAGCCTTACCTTACCCGAACGGATCGATGTTTGAACTGCGGCGCCCTGCGCCTATCGTGCACAAGGGGCATGGCGCACGCGAGCCGCGCCCACGGCAGGCCGAGGAGGTCCGAGTGGAGCAGCGCAGAGCGCGTGAGGCGTACGGGACCGCCGCGCCCGCGACCGCCCCGGCGGTCGTCCGGGTGCCCGAACAGGCACGCGGCGAGCACACTCACAGCGAGCCGGCTGCCCCGCGGCCGGCGGTGCAGCGGCACTCCGTACGCGGCCAGGTCCTGGAGGCCCTGCGCGCCGCCCTGGTCGACGGCCGGCTGGTGCCGGGCCAGGTCTACTCCGCCCCCGCCCTCGGTGCCCGGTTCGGGGTCTCCGCCACCCCGGTCCGCGAGGCGATGCAGCAGCTGGCCGTCGAGGGCGCTGTCGAGGTCGTGCCGAACCGGGGGTTCCGGGTGTCCGAGCGCGGCCCGCGCGAGCTCGCCGAGCTGGCCGAGGTACGGGCCCTGATCGAGGTCCCCGTGATGCTGCGGCTGGCCCGTACCGTACCGCCCGGCACCTGGTGCTCCCTGCGCCCGCTGGCCGACGCCACGGTGGCCGCCGCGGCCGTCGGCGACCGGGCGAGCTACGCCGAGTCCGACCGGGCCTTCCACGGCGCCGTACTCGCGCTCTGCGGCAACGAGCAGCTGGTGACGGTCGCCGACGAGCTGCACCGCCGCTCCCAGTGGCCGCTGGAGAACAACCCCGCCACCCGCCGCGCCGACCTCCTCGCCGACGCCGCCGAACACACCGCGCTGCTCGACGCGCTGATCGCCCAGGACCTGCCCGTCGTCCACTCGCTGGTGCGCGAGCACTTCGCCGGCGCCGAGGTCTGACAGTCCGGGACCGGCCGGTCCCGGCCGGGCGATGTCCGGCCGCCCGAGGACCGGCCGGACATCGGCCTCAGTTCGCCTCGACGGTCTCCGCGGGCGGCGGGTCCAGATGCGGGGCCAGCCACGTCGGTACGCCGCCGAGCAGCCGGAACAGCCGGCCCGCCTCGGCGCGCAGCCGGGTCGCCAGCTCGGGCTCCGGCTCGGAGTCCGCGAGGGCGATGAGGGCCGGGGCCGTACCGATCAGATAGCCCAGCTCCTCCCTTATCCGCAGGGACTCCGCGAAGCCGTGCCGGGCCTCCGCCAGTTCGCCCTCGCGCAGGGACAGCAGGGCGAGATGGCGCCAGGTGGAGGAGAGCAGCAGCGCGTCGCCCTGGGCGGTGGCCCCGGCGTGGGCCCTGCGGTACGCGGCGCGCGCCGCCTGCGGCGAATCGGCGATGTTCTGTGCGATCAGGCCCCGCCGGAAGTCCAGCAGCGGTCGGCCCGGTGCGGACGGGGCGAGCAGCGCCGCGGCCCGGCTCAGGGCGACGCTGGCCTCGTCGGCCCGGTCCCGTACCCCCAGGAGTGTCGACGCGTAGGCCAGATGGCCGCGTTCACAGGCGGCCGCGCCGCGTTCGGCGTCGTCGTGGGCCAGCGCCTCCGCGGTGCGCAGGGCGTCCTCGGCGTCGGTCCAGCCCGTCGCGGTGTACAGGCACCGTTCGGTCAGCAGGGCGGTCCGCTGGAGCGCGGCGGCCGGATCGGTGGCGGCGCCGGGTTCGAGCAGCGCGGCGGCGTCCGTCCAGCAGGCGCGTGACCGCAGCCGCCATACCGCTGTCTGGAGCGGCGGATCGTCATCTGCTGTCGTTCCGGAACCAGACATGGCGGTATGCGCCACATTGCCCTCCCCGAGCGCGCCATCGAGCTGTTGGGTCTGGCGGCATCTCAGCACGGATCCGTATGCCGGGCCAAGGGTTCGTTCAATCTCAGGTGAAAGATTTCACAAACGAACGGAGCGGCCAACAGCCGTGACAGGGCCGGGAAATCAGCTCATACGCAGGGCGAGGAAGAAATCGAGCTTGTCCTCCAGCCGCGAAAGATCGCGTCCCGTCAACTGCTCGATTCGTCCGACCCGGTAGCGCAGCGTGTTGACGTGCAGGTGGAGCCGGGCGGCGCAGCGGGTCCAGGAACCGTCGCAGTCCAGGAATGTCTCCAGCGTGGGGATGAGCTCCGCGCGGTGGCGCCGGTCGTAGTCGCGCAGCGGATCGAGCAGGCGTGCGGTGAACGCGCGGCGCACGTCGTCCGGCACGAACGGCAGCAGCAGCACGTGCGAGGCCAGCTCGTGGTGGCCGGCCGCGCAGACCCGGCCGGGGCGGGCCGCCGCCACCCGTCGGGCGTGCCGGGCCTCCTCCAGGGCGCCACGCAGCCCCTCGGGTGAATGGACGGCCGCGCTGACACCCAGTGTCAGCCGCCCGTCGTCGGCGAGGCCCGCGGAGAGCGGTTCGCGGACCGCGGCCAGCAGCACATCGGCGTGGAGCGCCGGGTCCTGGTCCGGTCCCTCGGCGCGCTCGCCGTCCCGGTCCGGTGCGGGCGCGCCGACCGCGGGCAGCGGTACGAGGGCGACGGCCTCCTCACCCGTGTGGGCGACCGCGATCCGGTCCGCCGAGTCGGGGCCGGTGACCGCGGGGTCGACCAGGATCTCCTCCAGCAGCGCCTGGGCGACCGGGCCGCCCGCGATCCCGGAGCCCGAGGCGCCGGAGCCCGCCTGGGCGCCGCCTGCGGCCCGGCCCTCCGCGTCGCCCCACTCGACCCGCGCCACCACGACCTGCCAGTGCGGCGCGCTCCCGAGCCCCGGCAGCAGCACCGGGGCCGCGACGCGCAGCCTGGCGGCGATCTCGGCCGGCGGGGCGCCCGTCTGGACCAGCTCCAGGACCTCCTGGGCGAGCCTGCGGCGTACCGTACGGGCCGCGTCGCGGCGGTCCCGCTCGACGGCGATCAGCTGGGTGACGCCCTGGAGCAGGTCCAGCCGGGCCGGCGGCCAGTCGCTCGCGTCCGCCTCGACCGCCAGCAGCCAGTCCGAGAGCACCGACTCACGGACGTCGCGGGAGGCCGGGAGGGCGCCCCGGCCGGTGTTCCGGATCGGGAAGAGCGAATACGCGGTGCCGTCGACCGTGGCCCGGTGCGGAGCGCGGCGGCCGGTGCGGGTGGCGGCCAGATGGTGGCCGGCGAGCGCGGCGCCGACCGGGCCGGGCAGTGACGTTTCACCGGCGCCCGCGATCTGCCTGCCGGTGGGGGAGAGCACCCAGGCGTGCAGGTCGAGGTCGGTCCCGAGCAGATCGAGCACCACCTCGGGGCCGCCGCCCGCCGGGCCCGAGGTCATCAGCCTGCGGTGCCGGTCCACGACCGCCGCCAGATCGCCGGCCCGCTCCCCGGACACCTGGCGCACCACATGCTCGGTGATCGTTGCGAACGCGACGGTCTCATGGACGGCGAAGAGCGGCAGCCGGTGCCGCGCACAGGCCTCCACCAGATCGGCGGGGATGTCGCCCAGCTCCGCCTCGCCCGCCGCGAGCCCGGCGACACCGGCACCCGCCAGGATCCGTACGAACGGCTCCGAGTCCGCCGCGTCCCGGCGCCAGGCCAGACCCGTGAGGACCAGCTCGCCGCCCGACAGATAGCGGCTGGGATCCCGCAGGTCGGTGGTCATCACGCCGCGGACCGAACGGTCCAGCTCGTCCTCGCCGCCGAGCAGCCGCAGGCCCAGCGCGTCGGTCTCCAGCAGTGCGCGCAGCCGCATCTCGTCGCCGCCGATCTCTTTCGTTGGTGCGGGTGAAAACTGGGTATTGCGGTGAGGTCACCGAACCCCGCCATTCGTTCGAATCTACAAGACGAGGAGATCGGCCAGCCAACTCCTTCATGGTTTCGGTGACTGCACCGGGTGGAGCACGGCTTGTGTACTTGGCCCCACACCGCGTTAACAACACATGAACGACAAGCCGAGGGCCGGCCGCACACCGCCCCCCAGTGAACGACCCGATTGAGAAGAAGAGAGCCACTCATGGACTTCCTTCGCCCCGCCAGCTGGGAGGAGGCGCTCGCCGCCAAGGCCGAGCACCCGACGGCTGTGCCCATCGCGGGTGGCACCGATGTGATGGTCGAGATCAACTTCGACCACCGGCGGCCCGAGTACCTCCTGGACCTGAACCGCATCGGAGAGCTGACCGAGTGGGAGGTGGGCCAGGAGAACGTACGGCTCGGCGCCTCCGTCCCGTACAGCCACATCATGGAGCACCTGCGCGCCGAGCTGCCCGGACTGGCGCTCGCCTCGCACACCGTCGCCTCGCCGCAGATCCGCAACCGCGGCGGCGTCGGGGGCAACCTGGGCACCGCCTCGCCCGCCGGTGACGCCCACCCGGCGCTGCTCGCCGCGGGCGCCGAGGTCGAGGCCGAGTCCGTACGCGGGACCAGGATGATCCCGATCGACGCCTTCTACACCGGCGTCAAGCGCAACGCCCTCGCACCGGACGAGCTGATCCGGGCCGTGCACATCAAGAAGGCCGACGGCCCGCAGCAGTTCTCCAAGGTCGGCACCCGCAACGCGATGGTCATCGCCGTCTGCGCCTTCGGCCTCGCACTGCACCCCGGGACCCGCACGGTGCGCACCGGAATCGGATCGGCCGCCCCCACGCCCGTACGGGCCAAGGAGGCCGAGGAATTCCTGAACGCCGCACTGGAGGAGGGCGGGTTCTGGGACAGCCGCGCGATCATCACACCGTCCGTCGCCAAGCAGTTCGCCGCGCTCGCCGCGGGCGCCTGCAACCCCATCGACGACGTGCGCGGCACCGCGAGCTACCGCAGGCACGCGGTCGGGATCATGGCCCGCCGCACCCTCGGCTGGACCTGGGAGTCGTACCGCGGCAACGGCCGCAGCACCGAAGGAGCTGCCTGATCATGCGCGTCAATTTCACGGTCAACGGCCGCAGGCACGAGGCGGACGACGTCTGGGAGGGCGAGTCTCTCCTCTACGTGCTGCGCGAACGGATGGGCCTGCCCGGCTCGAAGAACGCCTGCGAACAGGGCGAGTGCGGCTCCTGCACGGTCCGCCTCGACGGCGTCCCGGTCTGCTCCTGCCTGGTCGCGGCCGGCCAGGTGGAGGGCCGCGAGGTCGTCACGGTGGAGGGCCTCGCGGACTTCGCCGCCCACCGCTCCGAGCAGCACCCCGGCAGCGGCTGTGCCTCCGGCGCGTGCGGCACGGCGCTCGACAGGGCCCGGCGGTGGGAGGCCGGGCCGGTCGGCGAGGAGAGCCGGAACACCGGTGAACTCTCCCCGATCCAGCAGGCGTTCATCGATGCCGGGGCCGTCCAGTGCGGCTTCTGCACCCCCGGACTGCTGGTCGCCGCCGACGAACTGCTGGAGCGCAACCCGGAACCGTCCGATGCGGACATCCGCGAGGCGCTCTCCGGCAACCTCTGCCGCTGCACCGGCTACGAGAAGATCCTCGACGCGGTCCGCCTCGCGGCCGCCCGCGCGGAAGAGACGGTCTGACGATGGGCGTAACCGGCAACCCCACCAGCATCAACCAGGGCACCCGCACCAAGGGCGGCATCGGCGAGTCCACGCTCCGCCCCGACGGCATCCTCAAGGTCACCGGGGAGTTCGCGTACTCCTCCGACATGTGGCACGAGGACATGCTCTGGGGCCACACCCTGCGCTCCACGGTCGCGCACGCCGAGATCGTCTCCATCGACACCTCGGAGGCGCTCGCCACGTCCGGCGTCTACGCCGTACTCACCTACGACGACCTGCCGAGCACGGTGAAGAACTACGGCCTGGAGATCCAGGACACCCCGGTCCTCGCCCACGGCAAGGTCCGCCACCACGGCGAACCGGTGGCGCTCGTCGCCGCCGACCACCCGGAGACGGCCCGCCGCGCCGCCGCGAAGATCAGGATCGACTACCGCGAACTGCCCGTCATCACCGACGAGGCCTCCGCCACCGCCCCCGACGCGATCCTCGTCCACGAGGGCCGCGACGACCATCACGCGGGGCACGTACCGCACCCCAACATCGTCCACCGCCAGCCCATCGTCCGCGGCGACGCGGACGCGGCGGCGGCCCGCGCCGATGTCGTCGTGAGCGGCGAGTACGTCTTCGGCATGCAGGACCAGGCCTTCCTCGGCCCCGAGTCCGGTCTGGCCGTGCCCGCCGAGGACGGCGGTGTCGACCTGTACGTCGCCACCCAGTGGCTCCACTCCGACCTGCGCCAGATCGCACCGGTCCTGGGCCTGCCCGAGGACAAGGTCCGCATGACGCTCTCCGGCGTCGGCGGGGCCTTCGGCGGCCGCGAGGACCTGTCGATGCAGATCCACGCCTGCCTGCTCGCCCTGCGCACCGGCAAGCCCGTCAAGATCGTCTACAACCGGTTCGAGTCCTTCTTCGGCCATGTCCACCGGCACCCGGCGAAGCTCTGGTACGAGCACGGCGCCACCCGCGACGGCAAGCTGACACATATGAAATGTCGCATTGTGCTGGACGGCGGCGCCTACGCATCCGCCTCCCCGGCCGTCGTCGGCAACGCCTCCTCACTCTCCGTCGGCCCGTACGTCATCGACGACGTCGACATCGAGGCCGTCGCGCTCTACACCAACAACCCGCCGTGCGGCGCCATGCGCGGCTTCGGCGCGGTACAGGCATGCTTCGCCTACGAGGCCCAGATGGACAAGCTCGCCGCCGAACTGGGCATGGACCCGGTCGAGTTCAGGCAGCTCAACGCCATGGAACAGGGCACCCTGCTGCCGACCGGACAGGTCGTCGACTCGCCCGCCCCGGTCGCCGAACTGCTGCGCCGGGTCAAGGCCAGGCCGCTGCCGCCCGAGCGGCAGTGGGAGGTGGCCGGAGAGCAGGCCGACGTACGGGCGCTGCCCGGCGGACTCTCCAACACCACTCACGGCGAAGGCGTGGTGCGCGGCATCGGCTACGCGGTCGGCCTCAAGAACGTCGGCTTCTCCGAGGGCTTCGACGACTACTCCACCGCCCGGGTACGCATGGAGGTCATCGCCGGTGAGCCGGTCGCCACCGTGCACACCGCCATGGCGGAGGTCGGGCAGGGCGGCGTCACCGTGCACGCCCAGATCGCCCGTACCGAACTCGGCGTCTCGCAGGTCACCATCAACCCGGCCGACACCCGGGTCGGCTCGGCCGGCTCCACCTCCGCCTCCCGGCAGACCTACGTCACCGGCGGCGCAGTCAAGCACTCCTGCGAGGCCGTCCGCGAGAAGGTCCTGGAGATGGGGCGCCGCAAGTTCGGTACGTACCACCCCGCCTGGGCCACCGCCGAACTGCTCCTGGAGGGCGGCAAGGTCGTCACCGACGGCGGCGAGGTGCTGGCCGACCTGGTCGACGTGCTGGAGGACGAGGCGGTCGACATCGAACTGGAGTGGCGCCACCGGCCCACCGAGGCGTTCGACCTGCGCACCGGACAGGGCAACGGCCACGTCCAGTACTCCTTCGCCGCCCATCGCGCGGTCGTCGAGGTCGACACCGAACTCGGCCTGGTCAAGGTCATCGAACTGGCCTGTGCCCAGGACGTCGGCAAGGCGCTCAACCCGCTCTCCGTCGTCGGCCAGATCCAGGGCGGCACGATCCAGGGCATGGGCATCGCGGTGATGGAGGAGATCGTCGTCGATCCCACGACCGCGAAGGTCAGGAACCCGTCCTTCACGGACTACCTGCTCCCGACGATCCTCGACACGCCGACCATCCCCGTCGACGTGCTCGAACTCGCCGACGAGCACGCCCCGTACGGGCTCCGTGGCATCGGCGAGGCCCCCACCCTGTCGTCGACCCCGGCCGTCCTCGCGGCGATCCGGAACGCGACAGGTCTGGAGCTCAACCGGACGCCGGTACGCCCCGAGCACCTCACCGGCACCTGAGCCGCGGCTCCGACCGAACTCTCCGGGCGGTGCGTGCCTCCCAGGAACGTCGCACTTCCGTCGCCCGCACCGCCCGGAGATCCGCAGTACCGCAACACGGCAGTACCGCAGTGCGGGTGACGCCGCACCGCAGTGCGGGTGACGCCGCACATGTAACACGTCACACCACACCGTGCGTGCTGCGCCACACGGCCAGTACCACGTCACATCGCCAGCACCAGTGCTACGTCACACCGCCAGCTCTACGTCACACGTCACATTCCACCCTGCATGAACAGTTCGTCTCGGGCCGTCCCCCGGGTCGTGCCGCCAGCGCAGTCATCCCAAATCCCGCATATCGATTCTTCATCGCGGGTGCCCCTGTGAACCTTGGGAGTCAGGCATCATGACCCAGCAGTCAGTGGAGCCCAGGACAAGTGCGGAAGACGCGGGCTCAGGCTCGCGCGTACCCGCCGGAAGATCCTGGCTCGACCGGTACTTCCACATCTCCGACCGTGGCTCCACCGTCGCACGCGAAGTGCGCGGCGGCATCACCACCTTCATGGCGATGTGTTACATCCTCCTGCTCAACCCGCTCCTGCTGTCCGGGCCGGACGCGGCGGGCCACCGGCTCAGCCACGCCGGACTGATCACGGCGACCGCCCTGGCCGCGGCCGTCTCCACCCTGCTGATGGGCTTCATCGGCAAGGTGCCCCTCGCCCTCGCCGCGGGACTCTCCGTCTCCGGCGTGCTCGCCACCCAGGTGGCACCCCACATGACCTGGCCGCAGGCCATGGGCATGTGCGTGATGTACGGCGCAGTGATCGTGCTGCTGGTCGTCACCGGGCTGCGCGAGATCATCATGAACGCGATACCGCTGGCCCTGAAGCACGGCATCACCATCGGCATCGGCATGTTCATCGCGCTGATCGGCCTGGTCAACGCCGGCTTCGTCGGCAAGGGCGCTCCCGTCACGCTCGGCACCGGCGGGCAGCTCACCGGCTGGCCGGTACTGCTCTTCTGCGTCACTCTGCTGCTCATCTTCATGCTCCAGGCCCGCAATGTGCCCGGCGCGATCCTGATCGGCATCGTCGTCGGCACGGTCCTCGCCGTCCTCGTCAACGCGGTCACCGACATCAGCCCCAAGGCGTGGGGCGGCAGCGCACCCGAACTGCGGGGCAGCGCGGTCTCGATGCCCGACTTCGGACTCTTCGGGCATGTCGAGTTCGGCGGCTGGGGCGACATCGGCGTGATGACCGTCGGCGTGATCGTCTTCACCCTGGTGCTGGCCGGTTTCTTCGACGCGATGGCGACCATCATCGGGGTCGGCACCGAGGCCGGACTCGCCGACAGCAAGGGCCGGATGCCCGGCCTGTCCAAGGCACTGTTCATCGATGGTGCGGGCGGTGCGATCGGCGGCGTCTCCGGGGCGTCCGGCCAGACCGTCTTCATCGAGTCCGCGACCGGCGTCGGCGAAGGCGCCCGCACCGGCCTGTCCTCCGTCGTCACCGGTGTGCTCTTCGCCGCCGGACTGTTCTTCACCCCGCTCGCCCAGATCGTGCCGGGGCCGATCGCCGCCGCCGCGCTCGTCGTCATCGGCGCGATGATGATGCAGAACGCCCGCCACGTCGACTGGAGCGACCGCGCCGTCGCCGTGCCGGTCTTCCTGACCGTGGCGCTGATGCCGTTCACCTACTCGATCACCGCCGGTGTCGGCGCCGGGGTGATCTCCTTCGCCGCGATCAAGGCGGCGCAGGGAAAGTTCCGTGAGGTGGGCGTCTTCATGTGGGTACTGACCGGAGTGTTCGTCGTGTACTTCGCGCTCAGCCCGATCGAGAGCTGGATCGGCGCCAAGTAGTACCTGTCCGCACCGGGCCCCGCCCCTCCGCACACCCGTAGAAGGAGAAACGCCATGCTGGACATCGCCGAGGAGCTCAACCGGTGGGTCGAGCAGGGACGCGAATTCGCCGTGGCCACCGTCGTGGCGGTCGGCGGCAGCGCGCCCCGGCAGCCCGGAGCCGCGCTCGCCGTCGACCGCGACGGCACGGCGATCGGATCGGTCTCCGGCGGATGTGTGGAGGGCGCGGTCTACGAACTGTGCGAGCGGGCGCTGACCGACGGCGCCGCGGTGCGCGAACGGTTCGGCTACAGCGACGAGGACGCCTTCGCGGTCGGACTGACCTGTGGCGGCGTCATCGACATCCTGGTGACACCGGTCGGTGCGGACGACCCCGCTCGGGTGGTGTTCGCCGCCGCGCTCGCCGCCGCCGCCCGGGGGACGGCGGCGGCGCTCGCCAGGATCACCGACGGGCCGGCCGAACTCCTCGGCCGCCCCCTGCTCGTCCGTTCCGACGGCTCGTACGAGGGCGGGCTCGGCGGTCATCCGGAGCTGGACCGCACCGCCGCGGCCGACGCCCGCGCCATGCTGGACGCCGGCCGCACCGGCCCCGTCACCATCGGCACCGACGGCTCGCGCTGCGGCCGGCCGATCACCCTGCTCGTCGAATCGAGCGTCCCGCCGCCCCGGATGATCGTCTTCGGGGCCATCGACTTCGCCTCGGCGCTGGTCCGGGCGGGCAAATTCCTCGGGTACCACGTGACATTGTGCGACGCCCGTCCGGTCTTCGCCACGAAGGCCCGCTTCCCCGAGGCCGACGAACTGGTCGTCGACTGGCCGCACCGATATCTCTCGGCGACCGAGGTCGACGCGCGCACCGTCCTGTGCGTCCTCACCCACGACGCCAAGTTCGATGTCCCGCTGCTGGAACTGGCGTTGAAGCTGCCGGTCGCCTATGTCGGGGCGATGGGGTCGCGCCGCACCCATCTGGAGCGCAACGACCGGCTGCGCGACATCGGAGTCACGGAGCTGGAACTGGCCAGGCTGCACTCTCCGATCGGCCTCGATCTCGGAGCACGCACCCCTGAGGAGACTGCGCTGTCGATCGCCGCGGAAATCGTCGCCGACCGGCGCGGCGGCAGTGGCGTACCGCTCAAGGGCGCGCACACCCCGATCCATCACGAGGCCGGCCCGCCGCCCGCCGGAGTGATCACTTCCGTGGCCTGAACCAACCCCCGGAACCCGGCCGCTCAGGGCGGGTTGCCGCCACGGCGGTTTCACGCCAGGTGCTAACTCAGCCGTAGCCATGGTTTTGCCGGTAGATCAGCAGCATGACTCCTTCACCTTCCTCCGCCTCCGGCCGGGCGAGATCCGCCCGTACCGGGCGCAGAGCGCTGCTGCTGGCGACCACGGTCGCCCTCATGAGCGGCGCTCTGGTTCCCGCGGCCGGCGCCGCCTCCGCCGCGGGCGCGGACACGCCCCGGCCCGCCGACCGCCATGTCCCCTCCGTCCAGGAGTACGACATCACCCTGCTCACGGGCGATGTCGTGCACTACACCGACGGCGCAGGCAAGCAGGACACCGTCACCGTGGACCGCCCCGACAGCGCGGTCGGCGGGGTGCACGTCCAGCAGGCCGGCGACGACATCTACGTACTGCCCGACGAGGCCACCGCGCTGCTCGCGGCCGGGAAACTGGACCGCAGGCTGTTCAACGTCTCCGCGCTCGCGAAGATGGGGTACGACGACAAGCGGTCGGGCGGCATCCCGTTGATCGCCACCTACCCGGAGGGCAAGGGCCGTTCACTGCCCGCCGCCCCGCGGGGTGCCGAGAAGGTCCGTACCCTCGAAAGCATCCACGGCGCCGCGCTGAAGGCGGACAAGGACACCGCCCGCACCTTCTGGAACGGCATAGCCACCGCCCCCGCGTCCCGTTCGCTGGACGGCGGCATCACCAAGCTCTGGCTCGACGGCCGGGCCGAGGCGGCGCTCAAGGACTCCGTGCCGCAGGTCAACGCCCCGCAGGCCTGGGCCGAGGGGTACGACGGCAAGGGCTCCAAGGTCGCCGTCCTGGACACCGGCATCGACGCGACGCACCCGGACGTCAAGGACCGCATCCTGGAGACCAGGAGCTTCGTGCCGGGCGAGGAGGTCGTCGACCGCAACGGCCACGGCACCCACGTCGCCTCCACGATCGCGGGCTCCGGCGCGGCCTCCGAGGGCGTCAACAAGGGCGTCGCCCCGGGCGCCGGCCTGATCGTCGGCAAGGTGCTCAGCGACGAGGGCTCCGGTGCCGACTCCGGCATCATCGAGGCCATGGAGTGGGCGAAGGCCGAGGGCGCCGACGTCGTCTCCATGAGCCTCGGCTCCAGCGTCCCGGACGACGGCTCCGACCCCATGTCCCAGGCCGTCGACGCCCTTTCCGCCGATGGCGGTCCGCTGTTCGTGATCGCCGCGGGCAACGCCTACGGCGCGGGCACCATCGGCTCGCCCGGCTCGGCGCAGAAGGCGCTCACCATCGCCGCCGTCGACAAGCAGGACAACCGCGCGGACTTCTCCTCGATGGGCCCGCTGGTCAGGTCGTACGGTCTCAAGCCCGACCTCTCCGCACCGGGCGTGGACATCAACGCGGCCGCCTCCCAGTCGGTCCCGGGCATCGAAGGCATGTACCAGTCGATGTCCGGTACGTCGATGGCGACCCCGCACGTCGCGGGCGCGGCCGCGATCCTGAAGCAGCGTCACCCCGACTGGTCCGGTCAGCGGATCAAGGACGCGCTGATGAGCTCGTCCAAGCAGCTGGCCCAGTACACCCCGTACGAGCAGGGCACCGGCCGGCTCGATGTGAAGGCGGCGGTCGACACCACGATCGAGGCCACCGGATCCGTCCCGGTCGCCTCCTACGACTGGCCGCACTCCCCGTCCGACCCGGTCGCCGAGCGGACCGTCACGTACCGCAACACGGGTACGAAGGACATCACGCTCGACCTGGCGACGGACACGGACGCCGACGCCTACACCCTCTCGGCGAAGCAGCTCACCGTCCCGGCCGGCTCCACCGCCGAGGCCGTGCTCTCGCTGGACCCGTCGAAGGTCGCGAACAACACCCAGTTCTCCGGCCAGGTCCTCGCCAAGGACGCGGCGGGCACCACCGTCGCCCACACCGGCTTCGCCCTGAACAAGGAGCAGGAGCTGTACGACCTGAAGCTCCAGCTCCGCGACCGGGGCGGCAAGCCGATGGACGGCTTCGTCGTCCTCGGCGCTCTCGGCGACCCCCAGCTGATGCCGGCCCAGGTGTCGGGCGAGACCACGCTCCGGCTCCCGCCGGGCAACTACACCGCGTGGACGGCCGCCGACATCGCCGGTGACCGCGCGGACTCCAAGGCCCTCGCCTTCCTCGCGGCGCCCGAGATCATCCTGGACAAGGCGTCCACGGTCACGCTCGACGCCTCCAAGGCCCGCAAGGTGAGCGTGCGGACGCCCAAGGAGACCGAGACCCGGCAGCTGCGCTATGACATGGCACGTACCGCACCGGACGGCACCGTCCAGCGCGACGCGTACCAGATCCCGCTGACGTACGACCAGCTGTGGGCGAGCCCCACCAAGAAGGTCACCCAGGGCAGCTTCTCGTTCCTGACCCGCTGGCGGCAGGGCGAGAAGCTGATCGATCTGACGGCCGGCGGCCGTGATGTCCCGGTGGCCGTGCAGGGCGGTTCGCCGGTCGCGGAGAGCGGTACGCAGAAGCTCACCGCCGTCTTCGCGGGCAACGGCGCGGCGGCCGACTACAAGGGCCTGAACGTCAAGGGCAAGGCGGTCGTCGTCCGCCGCAGCGACGCGGTCGCCCCCGAGGACCGGGCCGCGAACGCGGTGGCCGCCGGCGCCAAGGCGCTCTTCGTCGTCAACGACGGCGACGGCGTCGCGATGGAGACGTACGCCCCCTACGGCACCGAGACCGCCGTCCCGGTCGCCTCGGTCCAGCGCCTCGCGGGCGAGAAGTTGATCGAGTCGGCCCGGCACGGCTCGAAGGTGACGATCGAGCAGCGCAGGTTCGCCCGCTACGTGTACGACCTGGTCGACCGCCACGACGGCGTCGTCCCGGACCGCTCGCTGGCGTACACCCCGTCGGCCCGTCAGCTGGCGAAGGTGAAGAACACCTTCTACGGCCACAAGAGCGTGCTCGGCGGCGGCTACCGCTACGACATCCCGGACTACGGACCGGGGATCGGCTTCGAGGAGTACGAGAAGTTCCCCGGCACCCGCGACGAGTGGGTCACCCCGCTGCCGGGTGCCTCCTTCTGGTACGAGAACCACTCGGTCCTGAACGCCGACGAGAGCGGTTTCGCGCAGGAGATGCGCAGTGGCGAGCTGGACTACACGGCGGGCCGCACCTACCCGGCCCAATGGTTCGCGCCGATCACCCGGCCTCGTCTCGGCACCGGCTACTGGGGCCCGTTCCGTTCCGTCTACAACGACATCCAGTTCAACTTCACCCCGTGGACGGACTCGGGCGCGGGCCACACGGGCGCCATGCCGCAGGACGAGTACGACACCACCACCACGGCCTTCTACCAGGGCGACACCCTGATCAAGAAGGTCGCGGGCCGGGCCGGCTTCGCATGGGACGTCTCGGCCGAGAAGCTGCCGTACCGCTTCGTGCTCGACTCCGCCCGCGACGGCGACCAGTGGCGGACGTCGACCCGTACTCACACGGAGTGGAACTTCGTCTCGGGTGCCATGGACGAGAACGGCCCGTTCCAGGCCGACATCCCGATGCTCCAGCTGGACTACCGGGTCGACACCGACCTGGCCGGTGACGTCAAGGCCGGCAAGTGGACCGAGGTCGGGCTCTCCTCTGGTACGCAGGAGTGGCTGGACGGTGCGGTGAAGGCCTCCGGGGCCTCGCTGTCGGTCAGCTACGACGACGGGAAGACCTGGGAGGCGGTGCAGCTCCACAAGGACGTGGCCGGTTCCTGGACCGCCCGGTTCAAGACCCCGAAGAAGGCCGGCGCGTTCGTCTCGCTGAAGGCGCACGCCGAGGCGGCCGACGGGCTGGGCGTCGACCAGGAGATCATCCGGGCCTTCGGCCTGAAGTGACCTGCTGAGCTCTGCTCTTGAGGCGGCCGCACACCCCACGCCGGGGCTGTGCGGCCGCCTCTCTTTACTGTTTCTTGATGGACAAAATTTGTCTACTTTGCCCGTATATGGTGGGCGATAAGGGCAGAAAGGGACTTATCGCGGAGCGGTGCAAGTTGCCACGGCGCGGTCGGGAGGCTTATAAGAGGAACGTGGCCAGGGCGATTCCGGGAATTCCGGGGACTGCCGCCATGGAGGTTTCCCAATGTTTCTCACTCCGTCCGACACGGAGAAATTGCTGCTGAGCGTCGCCGGAATGGTCGCTCGTGACAGGCGGGATCGTGGCGTTCGGCTCAACTACCCCGAGGCTGTCGCGCTGCTCTCCTGCTGGGCCGTGGAACGCGCCCGCGAGGGTGCCCGCGTCAGCGACCTGATGACCGCGGGACGGAATGTCCTCACCCGCGCTGACGTGCTGGAAGGTGTCCCCGAGATGCTGCATGACGTCCAGGTCGAGGCGACCTTCCCTGACGGGCGCAAGCTCGTCACGATCACCTCGCCGATCCCGTGATCCCCGGTGAGATCCGGACCGGGTCCGGTGAACTGAAAATCAATGACACTCGTACTCAATTGCATGTGACCGTGGTGAATGACGGCGATCGCCCCATTCAGATCGGCTCACACCTGCATTTCCCCGACGCAAATCCGGCACTTTATTTCGACCGGTCCGCGACCGAAGGATTCCGGCTCGACATTCCTTCCGGTACTTCTCTGCGTTTCGAGCCCGGAGTGGGCGCCGAGGTCACCCTCGTCGAGCTGGGAGGCCGCCGCAGGGTGCCCGGCATCGTCGTTCCGGGCACCCGCGCCGCCCGAACGGATGGCATGTGACATGGCGCAACTCACCCGCGCCGCCCGAACGGATGGCATGTGACATGGCACGAATGACCCGCGCCGCCTACGCGTCGCTCTACGGCCCCACCACCGGCGACCGCGTCCGCCTCGCCGACACCGACCTCTGGATCGAGGTCGAGGAGGACCGCTGCTTCGGCGGCGACGAGGCCGTGTTCGGCGGCGGCAAGTCCATCCGTGAATCCATGGCCCAGTCCACCGCCGCCCGCGCCGACGGCGCCCTCGACCTCGTGATCACCAATGTCGTCGTCCTCGACCACTGGGGCATCGTCAAGACCGACGTGGGCGTCCGGGCCGGCCGCATCGTCGCGCTCGGCCGCTCCGGAAACCCCGACATCAGCGACGGCGTCCACCCCGACCTGGTCATCGGACCCGGCACCGACGTGGTCTCCGGCGAGGGCCGCATCCTCACCGCCGGAGCCGTCGACACCCACGTCCACTTCCTCATGCCTCAGACCCTGCACGAGGCCCTCGCCACCGGCACCACCACCGTCATCGGCGGCGGCACCGGCGCCACCGAAGGTTCCAAGGCCACCACCGTCACCCCGGGCGCCTGGAACCTCGCGATGATGCACCGGTCCCTGGACCGCGTCCCGCTCAACGTCATGCTCTTCGCCAAGGGTTCCACCGTCGGCGAGGAGGCCCTGCGCGAGGCGGCGCTCGGCGGGGCCGGCGGCTACAAGGTCCACGAGGACTGGGGCGCCACCCCCGCCGCCATCGACGCGGCACTGAAGGCCGCCGACGCGCATGGCCTCCAGGTCGCCCTGCACGCCGACAGCCTCAACGAGGCTGGCTACGTCGAAGGAACCCTCGACGCGATCGCCGGACGCGGCATCCACGTCTTCCACGCCGAGGGCGCCGGCGGCGGCCACGCACCCGACATCATCACCGTCGCCTCCCACCCCAACATCCTCCCGGCGTCCACCAACCCCACACTCCCGCACACCGTCAACACCGTCGCCGAACACCTCGACATGCTGATGGTCTGCCACCACCTCAACCCGCGCGTCCCCGAGGACCTGGCCTTCGCCGAGTCCCGCATCCGCGCCACCACCATCGCCGCCGAGGACGTCCTGCACGACATCGGCGCACTCTCCATCACCTCCTCGGACGCCCAGGCCATGGGCCGCATCGGCGAGGTCATCTGCCGCACCTGGCAGGTCGCGCATGTGATGAAGCAGCGCTTCGGCGACCGCGGCAGCGAACTGCCCGCCGACAACGAACGCGCCCGCCGCTACGTCGCCAAGTACACGATCTGCCCGGCGGTCGCCCACGGCATCGACCATGTCGTCGGCTCCGTCGAACCGGGCAAGCTCGCCGACCTGGTGCTCTGGGACCCCGCCTTCTTCGGCATCCGTCCCGCCGCCGTCATCAAGGGCGGCATGGTGGTGTACGCGCCGCTCGGCGATGCCAACGCCGCGATCCCCACCACCCAGCCCGTCCTCATGCGACCCACCGCCGCCGCCGAGGCCGCCCCGCATCTCTCGGTCAGCTTCGTTGCCCCGGCCGCCCTGGACGACGGACTGGCCGAACGACTCGGTCTGGTACGGGAGTTGGTCGCCGTACGCCCCACCCGCCACCTCACCAAGGCAGACCTGCCGAACAATACGGCGCTCCCCGACATCGACGTCGACCCGGAGACCTTCGCCATCCGGATCGACGGAGAGCTCGTGGAGCCCGCACCCGCCACCGAACTGCCGCTGGCCCAGCGGTACTCCATGTTCTGATGGCGGGCCTGGCATCCTTGCTGCTCGGCGACGGACGGCTCCCGGTCGGCGCGTACACCTACAGCGCGGGACTCGAACCGGCCGTCGCGGCAGGCCTCACCCGTGACCGGATACCCGCCCTGCTGCGGGCCCGGCTGCACACCGCGGCCATCACCGAGGCGGCCGCCGCGGTACTCGCCCTGCGGGCCGCCGGACGGGAGCCGGTGGACTACGGCCCCGTGCAACAGGCCCTCGGCGCCCGGACCCCTGCCGCGCCCCTGCGCGAGGCATCGGCGACGCTCGGCCGCGGTGTGCGGCGCCTTGCGCGCAGGCTCGATCCCGGTCACCCGGCGGTCACCGCCCTGGCCGGGATCGGCGCCCGCCCGCTGCGGCCGGTGGCCCTCGGCGCACTCGGGGCCGTCCTGCGGGTGACGGAGGAGGAGCTGGCGCGGGGCGTCGTCTACGACGAACTGCAGACCATCACCTCCGCGGCGCTCAAGCTGCTGCCCGGCGACCCGCTGGACTCGGTCGCCTGGATCCTCGACGCCGAGCCGCACGCGGCGGCCGCGGTGGCCGAGGCCCTCGCGGTACGGACCCCGGCCGCACTGCCCGCCCGTACGCCCCCGCTCACCGAACAGTGGGCGCTCGAACACGCACAACGAGAACGGAGACTGTTCCTTGCCTGACCAGTACCTCGACACCACGCCCGACCGGCACCCCGACACCACGCGCGACACCACGCCCGACCGGCACCCGGACACCACGCCCGACCGGCACATCGACCACAACACCCCGCACCTTCCGCACGACCACCCGCCGCGCGCCCTGCGCCTCGGTGTGGCCGGCCCGGTCGGCACCGGCAAGAGCTCGATCCTCGCCACCCTCTGCCGTGAGCTGGCCGGTGAACTCGCCATGGCCGTCGTCACCAACGACATCTACACCGACGAGGACGCCCGGTTCCTCCGCTCGGCCGGTGTTCTGCCCACCGAGCGCATCAGGGCCGTCGAGACGGGCGCCTGCCCGCACACCGCGATCCGGGACGATGTCAGCGCCAACCTCGACGCGGTCGAGGATCTGGAGGAGGCGTACGGACCGCTCGACCTGGTGCTCGTCGAGAGCGGCGGCGACAACCTCACCGCCACCTTCAGCCCGGCCCTCGCCGACGCCCAGCTCTTCTGCATCGACGTCGCGGGCGGCGGCGATGTCGCCCGCAAGGGCGGCCCCGGCATCACCGGCGCCGACCTCCTGATCATCAACAAGACCGACCTCGCGCCCCATGTGGAGGTCGACGTGGCGGCGATGGTCGCCGACGCGTCGCGGGCCCGCGACGGCCTGCCGGTCCTCGCGCTGTCCAGGCACGACCCGGCATCGGTGTCCGAACTCGCCGACTGGGTACGGGAGTTGCTCGTACGTCACCGCTCCGGAACCCACGTCCCCACCGACCCGGGCCCGATGGCTCCGCACAGCCACAGCCACGACCACTCGTGACGTTCACAACTGCCGATCCCGACGCCGATCCCGACGCCGATCCCGACGCCGATCCCGACGCCGGTTCCACCGGCCCCACGGTCGTCGCAGTGGAGCGCGACGGTTCGGGCCGCCACATCGCCCGCGAACTGCGCCCGGGCGCCTTCCTCGCGCCCCGCCCCCTGCTGCCGTCCCCCGACCGGCTGCGGATCGCCCTGGTCGGTACCCGGGCGGGCCTGCTCGCGGGCGACGATCTGCTGCTGGACATCTCGGTCGGCCCCGGCGCCCGGCTGGAGCTCGTCGAACCGTCCGGCCTGGTCGCGTACGACCATCGCGGCGGCACGTCGAGCTGGCGGGCCCGGGTCGACATCGCGGAGGGCGGTGAACTGTTCTGGGACGCCCGGCCGTTCGTGATCTCCACGGGCGCCACGGTCGAGCGCTCGATGACGGTCGCACTGGCGGCCGGGGCACGGATGTTGTGGCGCGACACCCTGGTCCTGGGGCGCTCCGGCGAGCGGGGCGGCGGTGTCCGGGCGACGACGCACGCCACCTACGACGGCGGCGAGCTGCTGGTCGAGGACCTGGACCTCAGGGACCCGGACATGCGGGAACTCCCCGGCATCCTGGGCCCCAACCGCATCATCGGCTCCGTCACCGCACTGGGCACCGACCCGGGCGTCCGGCCCCACCCGTACCGCATGGACCTGGCGGGGCCGGGGGCGCAGATACGGCTGCTGGACACGGTGGCACCCGCGATCGAGGCGGAACTGGCCGCGGTCTGGGAGGACTGGAGCACACCGGAAGAACCCGGTGTGCCCGCCTCCACGGTCACGAACGCCTGACCGCCCCCCCGCGCCACAACTGCCGCGCACAACAGGGCGGGTACCGCAGCGAGCGCGAAACAGACGCCCGGCGGCAGGCGGTCCACCAGCAGGCCCACCGCCGCGGCGCCCGCCGACGACCCGGCGTTGACCGCGGTGTTCACCCAGGCACCCGCCTGGGTGCGGCTGCCCGCGCCCACCGACTCGTCCGCGATGAGATACGCGGTGGTGAGCGCGGGCGCGATGAACAGCCCGGCCAGCGCGGCGAGCGCGGCCAGCACGTACACACCGGGCGACAGCCCCGCTCCGACCACGGCGACGCCCAGCCCGGCGGCCAGCAGCGGCAGCCTGACCCGGTTCGACGCCCGCCAGGAGACGGCGCCGTAGGCGATCCCCCCGACCGCGCTTCCGGCCGAGAGCGCGGCGAGTACCCACGACACCGCCCCCGCGCCCTGATGGCGCTGCTCGGTGAACGCCACCACCAGCAGGTCCAGGCCCCCCAGGCACAGCCCCACGGCCGCCGTCACCAACACCGCGTGCCGCAGTTCGACGATGCCGAGCAGCCGTTGCCCGGCCGGCGCCTCATCCCGCCCGGCCGCCTTGTCGTGCGCCTTGTCGTCCGCCGTGCCGTCCGGCGGAGCGGCGTGCGTGCCGCGCACCGCCGGTGAGGACACCAACGCCATCGTGCCCACGAAGATCAGCCCGGCGCTGATCGCGATCCCGGCCGCGGGCGGGGCGCACCCCACCACCACTCCCACCAGCAACGGACCGCTGACGAACAGGAGTTCCTCGGCTACACCGTCCAGGCTGTAGGCGCGCCGCAACAGGTCCCGGTCGGCGACGAGACCGCTCCACAGGGTCCGCATCACCGGCCCCAGCGGTGGTGTGAAGGCTCCCGCAGCGGAGACCAACGCCCCGAGCAGGAACACCGGGGCCCCCGGCCGCCAGGTGGCGTACGCGAGGGCGGCCAGCAGCACCGCGTAGACCCCGGCCATCGGCGGCAGGGCCCGGCGCGGCCCGTAGCGGTCGATCAGCGCGGCACGAGTGGGGGAGAGGAAAACACTGGTCGCCCCGTAGAGCGCCATGACGGTACCGGCGACGGAGTACGAGCCGGTGCTCGCGTTCACCGCCAGCATCAGCGAGAGCGAGATCATCCCGTACGAGAGCCGCCCCAGCAGAGCGGCACCGAAGGTGCGGGCGGCATGACGGGTGCGCAGGACTGCGGCGTACGAAGGCGTGCGCGCAGGCACGGGTGATGGGGAAAGCATGGATTCGTTCCTCGTGAGGGCAGCGCGGCAGAGGGCGCTGCGGGCATGCGGGGACACCGAAGTGCCGCACCCGGCCGGAAGCGGGGGTGCGGTCGGTACGGGGTCCTACGCACGGGAGAGGAACATGGCGGCCAAGGTATCAGGGCGACAGGACCGGAGGGAGGTGGCGTTCGGCGGCCGCATCCGCCGCCGGGTGATGTGAGGTGTGACATCGGCTCGGGTAGCGTCGGCGCCCATGTCACCCTCCTCGTACCCCTCCCGCATGCGCCCGGACTTCGAAGCGGACGAGCGCGGCCAGCTCGTCGGGTGGCTCGACACACAACGCGCGACGGCCCGCTGGAAGTGCGAGGAGCTTTCGGAGGCGGACGCGCACCGCGCCGTTCTGCCGTCGTCGCCGCTCATGACGATGGCGGGTGTCATGTCACACCTTCGCTGGGCCGAGCACCTCTGGTTCGAGGTCGTCCTGCTGGGCCGTCCGGCCGTGGGGCCGGCGTTCGACGAGCCGGAGGACTCCGACATGAGGGTCGAGGGCGTTCCGCTCGCGAAGCTCCTCGACGACTACGACCGGCAGGTCGCGGTGTCGAACGAGATCTTCGCGGGACGGTCGCTCGACGACGTGGGCCGGCACCCGGACTTCGAGGCGTCGGGCGCGAGCCTGCGCTGGATCATGTTCCACATGATCGAGGAGACCGCCCGGCACGCGGGCCACCTGGACGCGATCAGGGAACTCCTGGACGGCCGGACCGGCCACTACTGATCCGCTCGCCGCCCTTGCCGCTCCCCACGGCCCCACGGCCCCACGGCCTCTCGTCCGTCGCCCGCGTCAGCCGGTGATGCCGGTGTTGGCCGCCAGGATCGCTCCGGCGGTCCGCCGGAGCTCGGGGAGGAAGCCGATGACCGCCTCGCCCCGGCGGAGCAGGTCGTCGGTGGATGTGATGCCGAGGTCGGCGACCGCCTCCAGGAAGGCCGGGAGGCGTGCCCGGTGCAGTTCGGGGGCGTCCGCGGACAGTACGGTGTGACATCGCGCGAAGGTCGCGATGATCCAGAACACCGCCTCGCGGTGGTCGCCCCGCTCGATGAGATGCCGGCTGCCATCGATGGCGACCGGCCGGGCCCCGGCGGTGATGTCGCCGCTGAAGAAGAACGGCGTACGGGCGACCTCCGCCGCGGCGTCGAACGTGCGGGCCAGTTCGTCCAGGTGGTGCCCCGTCCTGGTGGCCGACAGCCGTGCGCACCCCAGGAGCTCCAGCAACTCCGGGTACAGCCGCGCCTGCCCGTAGGTGTCGAGGACTTCGCGGGCCGCCGGGTAGCGGAGCCGGACCGTGGGGTTGCGCAGCGCGGCGACCAGCAGGACATGGGTGGTGACCCCGGTGGGAAACAGCCACGAGGTCACCTGTTCGTGGAACGGCGCGGCGGTGTCGAAGGCGGCGAGGCGGGTCTCGATCCGGCGTTCGGCGTCCAGGCATCTGCGGCGCACCCAGCCCCGCTCGGCGAACCGGCGCGACACGTCCGCCCGTAGCTCGCGCAGCCGGCCCGTGGGGTCGTCGACGACCGTGTCCCGGCGGAAGCCGCCCGCCAGGTGGTACGAGGAGAGCACCCCGTCCGCCGAGGCGAGTTCGTCCCACGCCAGATGGCTGACCTCCAGCAGCGCGCCCCGGAAGCGGAACTTGCCGGGCCCGGCCGGCGGGCCCGGTGCGGCGGTGACGACCACCACGTCCACGTCCGAGTACGGGGAGAGTTCGGCGTCCTCCGGCAGGCCCACCGTGGAGCCGCTGAAGAAGGCGCCACGGAAACCGGGATCGGGCCGGGCGTGCTCGGTGACCCACTGGACCGCGGCCGATCGGGCCGTACCGACTCTCACTCGGAACATCCTTTCTCCGGGATCTCTTTCGTCCGGGACCTCTTTCCTCCCGGGTATCACCGTATGCCGGTCCTGGCGCGGACCGCGCCCGCGAAGCGTGTCACTCGTTGCCGGGCGCGTGGCGGAGGCGTCAACTGCCGGGGCGCCGGGCAACCGTGTGGCACAACGCCTCCGGCGGGAGAGGATCACGATGCGGAAGGTCATCCTGATGATGTCGGTGTCCCTCGACGGCTTCATGGAGGGGCCGGACCGCGAGCTCGACCGGCACCTGGTCAACGACGAACTGCACCGTCACTTCAATGACGATCTCAGGGCCATGGGCGGCATCCTGGACGGCCGGGTGACCCATCAGCTCATGGCGGACCACTGGCCGGCCGCCGACTCCGATCCGGCGGTCACCGGCCCCGAGGCGGAGTTCGCCGGCATCTGGCGGGACATGCCCAGGACCGTGTTCTCCCGGACCCTGGAGCGGGCCGACCGGAACACCACGATCAGACGGGAGGTCGACGCGGAGGAGATCAGGGCCCTGAAGGCGCAGCCCGGCGGGGACGTGTGTCTCGGGGGCGCCGATCTCGCCGCGACCTTCATGCGGCTCGACCTGGTCGACGAGTACCGCATCTACGTCCATCCGGTCCTCATCGGCCGGGGCAAACCCCTCCTTCCGGCCTCGGCGAACCGAACCGCACTCCGTCTGACGGGAGACCCGGGAGTTCGGCAACGGGGTCGCGCTGCTCCGTTACGGCCGCCGCGCGGTTGCTCCAGCGGAATGAACTCGCCGGGCCGGGACGGTGTCCGACCGGTGCTGTGCCACGTGGACCGGGACCCTCTCCCCGTATAACGGCCGCACCATCGCGAGACCCCACGAAAGGACCGGCGATGACGCTCAGTGTCGAGGACCGGCTGGACATCTCCGAACTGCTCGCTCTGCACGGACACTTGGTCGACAACGACGAACTGGACCGGTTGGACGAGCTGTTCACCGACGACATCGTCTACGAAACCTCGAACCTCGGGCACGGAGAGCTGCGCGGGCTGGCCGCCTTCCGGGACATGGCGCGGGCACGTGCGGGCAAGCCGGGCGCCCCCGTCGGCCACCATGTCAGCAACATCGTCCTCACCGAGGCCGGGGACGGCCGGGTCCACGCGCGGTCCAAGGGGATCGGTGTCGGCGCGGACGGCGAGTCCGGAAGCGTGACCTACGAGGACGTGATCGTGCGCGGAGAGCACGGATGGCGCATCTGCCGGCGCAGTATCACCCTGCACTTCACGCCCGCCGGCGCACCGGACACGGAAGGGGCCGGCGGCTGACGGCGGGCGGCCGACAGCCGGCGGCGCCCCTCGGAAGAGCAGGGGCGCCGCCCGCCGTGGCCCGGCCCGCCCGCCGTGGCCCGGCCCGCCCGCCGTGGCCCGGCCCGCGCGCCGGGCGTGCCGCATGCCCGGTGCCGTGGCAGGACCCGGGCGTCAGGCGTTCAGCAGGCCCGAGGTGTCGATGACTTGACGGATCGCCCGGCCGGAGGCCAGCTCCTCCATCGCCGCGTTGATGTCGGACAGCGGCAGCGTGCCGGTGTGCATCAGCTCCACCGGCATCAGGCCCGCCCGCCACAGCTCCAGGAACCTCGGGATGTCGCGGCGCGGCACCGCGTCGCCCATGTACGAGCCCAGCAGGGACTTGCCCTCGCCCGCGAACGCCAGGGCCGGTACCTCCAGCACCCGGTCGGGAGCGGGCAGGCCCACCGAGACGACCCTGCCGCCCCGGGCCACCGCGCTCAGGCACTCGGCCATGACCTTGGGGCTGCCCACCGCCTCTACCGCCAACTCGGCTCCGCCGGAGGTGAGTTCGCGGATCTGCCGCACCGCGTCGTCGGGGGCGTACGCATGGGAGGCACCCAGCCGGAGCGCCAGCTCGCGCTTCTCCCGGACCGGATCGACCGCGATGATCGGATACGCGCCGGCCGCACGGGCGCCGAGCACCGCGGACAGGCCCACCCCGCCCAGGCCGTAGACCACCGTCGACTGCCCCGGACGCAGGGCCGCCGTGTTGATGACCGCGCCCGCGCCCGTCAGGACCGCGCAGCCGAACATCGAGGCGACGGCGAACGGGATGTCCTTGGGGATCGGGACCACCGACTCCTGGGCCAGCACCGCGTGTTCGGAGAACGCCGAGACGCCCAGCTGGTGGTGGACCGGGGCACCGGAGGCGTCGGTCAGCAGCGACGGGCCGTGCAGCAGCGCACCCGAACCGTTCGCCGCCGCGGCCTGTGCGCACAGGGCCGGGCGGCCAGCCGCGCAGTCGCCGCAGAAGCCGCAGCTCGGTACGAAGACCAGCGCCACGTGGTCACCGGGGGAGACCCGGCCGACGCCGGGCCCGGTGTCCTGGACCACGCCCACCGCCTCGTGACCCAGCGCCATCGGCAGCGGACGGACCCGGTCGCCGTTGACCACCGAGAGGTCCGAGTGGCAGAGCGATGCGGCCGCGATGCGTACCAGCACCTCGCCCTCGCGCGGGGCGCCCAGCTCCAGCTCCTCCACCTCGACCGGACGGGACTCGGAATACGGACGGGCCGTCGACGTCCCGCGCAGCACCACCGCACGGGTCTTCACGCGACCGCCTCCGGACGCGGGGCGCAGCGCAGCACGTCGCGGCTCTCCAGCAGCGGGACGACCCTGCCGAGCACGATCTCCTGGAAGTGCGGGGTGGCGCAGTGCTCGGTGAAGTCGGCCTCGGAGGTGTACTCCTCGTACAGCACGATCGCGCGCGGGTCCTCGGTGCCCTGGTGGACCCGGTAGGCGAGATTGCCGGGCTCCTCGCGGGAGGCGGCGGCCATCGTGTCGAGCAGCGGGAGAACGGTGTTCTCCTCGCCCTCCTTGGTGCGGTAGCGGGCTACGACCACGTATGTCATGGGGGTTACTCCTGGGGTGGGGCGGGCCTCTTGAGGGCGCCGGGCGGGACCGGCGGCAGCTGGTCGCGGCGCAGGTGCCAGAGGCGGGGGTCGGACGTGGCGGCCGCGGCCGAGCCGAGGGCCAGCGCGAGCGCCACGTCCGCGGGGGTCTCCACGAAGCCGGCGGCCACCGATGGGGACATCGCGCGCTGTGCCTGCGCGCTCATCCGGGCGATGATCGGGGCGGGCATGATCTCGACCAGGTCCGGCGCCCCGCGCGAGATCGCGTCCGTGGAGCGGCGCAGATTGGACCGGTCGGTGACGAACACCTTCATCATCGTCAGCAGGCCCAGCGGGCGGCCCTTCTCTATGAGGGAGAGCCGGGTGCTGACCACGCCGTGCGCGCCCATGTTCTTGATGAACTCCAGCGCGCCCCGGTCCTGAGCCAGACCGGGGCTGCTGTCCACGTTCACGAACACGGTCTTCCCCGCCCGGCCCAGCGCCGGTACGACCTGGGGCAACTGCCCCACGGCGAACGAGGCGAGGATGCACACCTTGGCCGGTGCGGTCAGGAACTGCCGCAGCGGCTGGGTGCCGACGACCGACGCGACGACCGGCACCTCGGCGAACGCCGCGGTGAGCCGGGGGTCGAGCGCGGCACCGGACCGGGAGGGGGAAGGGCTCATGGCAAGGGCCTGCCTGGGGAAGGGGTTCGTGGCTGCTGAGGTCCGGGCCGTGTCGTCACACGGCCCGGCGTCAGTTCAGCGGAGACGTACCGAATCGGCTGGGAAGGCCCAGTTTGCCAGGGTTGAGAATGCCGGCCGGGTCCAGGGCCTTCTTCACCGCGACGAACGTCGCGAAGCCCGCCCCGAGGGATTCCTCCAGGTAGGGGCCGCGCAGCAGCCCGCAGCCGTGGTGGTGGCTGAGCGCCGCCGCGTGCTCGATCAGCACGGCGTTGGCGGCGTCCCACACCGAGCGGTACCAGTCGCGGCGCGACTCCGGTGCCACGTCGCCGCGCAGCGAGAAGTAGACGCAGGCGCCGTCGGTGTACGCGTGGGACTGGTGCGCCGACGCGGCCAGCGTGCCGGGCACCGACTGGATCGCGGCGACCACCTCGTCGTAGATCACCGGCAGATCGGTCCAGGACGCGGCCATCTCCAGGGTGTCGGCGACGAAGCCGGGACCGGGCTTGAAACCGTCGGCGGACTTGCCGACCAGCATCCGCTCGTCCAGCCAGCGCTCGAAGACCGCCTTGCTGTCCAGCTCGGGTCCGTACGACTCGCAGACCTCCCTGGCCACCTTGATCGACGCGTCGACGACGGCCGGGTCGCCCTCGTCGGCGACGAGCAGCAGGTTGGTCTCCGGGTGACCGAAGTGGGTGCCCGACTCCAGGGCGTCGTACAGCCGCAGCACGGCCGGGGTGGCGCCGCGCTGCATGATCCGGCGGCAGGCGTCCAGGCCCTCGGCGAAGGTCTTGAAGCCGTACGCGACGGCGTCGGCGTACTCCGGCAGCGGGTGGACCCGCAGCCGGGCCGAGACGATGACACCGAGGGTGCCCTCGGAACCGACGAACAGCTGGCGCAGGTCCGGGCCGACCGCGGCACGGGCGTAGTCGCCGTAGGTGGCACGCGTGCCGTCCGCGTGCACGACGTCCACGCCGACGACCATGTCCTCGATCTTGCCGTACCGGGTGGAGAGCTGACCGGCGCCGCGGCAGGCGATCCAGCCGCCGACCGTGGACACGGCGAACGCGGACGGCCAGTGGCCGGTGGTGACGCCGTACTCCTCCTGGAGCTGCTTCTCGAAGAGGTCGCCGAACATGCCGGCCTGGACGTCCACGACGTTGGACTCGGCGTCGAAGCCGGTGATCCCGTTCAGCCCGCAGACGTCCAGGACGACGCCGCCGAAGACGGGCAGCGCCGCGCCCGTGACGTTGGAGCGGCCGGCCGACGGGGTGACCGGGACGCCCGCCTCGTGGCAGATCCGCAGCACGGCCGCGACCTGGTCGGCGTCGGCCGCCTCGACGATCACGGCGTGCGGCGTCGCGGGACGGCCCTCGGTCTCGCCGATCATCGAGCCGGCCCACCAGTCACGGGTCCGGGTGACGACCTCCTCGCGGGCGGTGTGCACCGCGTGCGCGGCCTCGCGCAGCGCCTCGATCACGGTCTCGGGTACCTCGACCGGGTCGACCTGGAGGGCGGCCTCGCCGTCCCCGATCGGGGTGTTCTGCGCCCACTTGGCGAAGCTGGGGGCACCGATCGTGTAGTTGCCCCGGTTGAACGGGTGGGTGATGGTCTGACGGCTGATCATGCTGCTGCCCCTTCGAGGAGTACGGACTTTTCGTGACGGACGGCTGCGAGGTACTCGGAGACCGAACGCTCCACCTCGGCCTGGGTGAGGTTCAGTTCCCGGCCGAGGATCGCGCCGACGGCCTGGGCCGCGTCGGCGGACGCGTCCCGGGCGAACAGCCGGGCGCGCATCCGGCGCGAGAGCACGTCGTCGACCGAGCGGGCCAGTTCGGCGCGGGCCGCGTACACGACCTCCGCCCTGGTGTACGGGAGTCCCGCGACGATCGGCTCGGCCAGCGCCGGGTCGTCCTGGATCAGGTCGCCGACGAAGCGGGCCTCGGTGCCGAAGCGCTCGCCGAGGTGGGCGGCGATGCCGCCGGAGGCCGCGACGGCCTCGGCGTCGTAACCGGCGCCGCCGAGCAGCGGCAGATCGGAGGTGCGGCTCTTCGCCCTGCGGCCGAGGACCGTCATCACCTTGTCGATGACGAGTTCGCCCATGTGCCGGCTGGTGGTGAGCTTGCCGCCGGTCACCGTCACCATGCCGGTGCGGCCCACGGTGATGTGGTGGTCGCGGCGCATGTCGAGCGTGGCACCCTCCTTGCCGCCGACCAGCGGGCGCAGACCGCCGATGGAGCCGACCACGTCGTCCGGGGTGAGCTTCCCCTCGAAGGCGGTGTTGGCGCCCTCCAGCAGGAAGTCCATCTCCTGGCGGGTGCAGTGCACATCGTCGGGGGAGCCCCGGTAGTCCTCGTCGGTGGTGCCGAGCACGACGCTGTTGCCCCAGCGGGTGCAGGTCGCGCGGCGGGCCCGGCCGGGGATCGGCACGGTGACCGTGCAGTTGATCCGCACCTTGTCCCACGGCACCACGATGTGGACGCCCTTGGCGGGGCGGACCTGCGGCTTGTGACCGTCGTCCGCCTTCGCGTCGAGCTCGTCGGTCCATACGCCGGTGGCGTTGACGACGGCCCGCGCCCGGATGTCGAAGCTGTCGCCGTCCGCCGAGACCCGGGCGCCGGACACCTTGCCCATCTGCATCAGCAGACCCTCGGCCCTGGCCCCGTTGAGGATCGTCGCGCCGAGCGCGGCGGCGGTCCGGACGATGGTCAGCACGAGCCGGGCGTCGTCGGTGCGGGCGTCGAAGTACATCAGCCCGCCCTTGAGGTTCTCCGCACGCAGCGTCGGCGCCTGCGCGAGGACCTCGGGAACGGTGAGCCGCTGGTGCAGCTTCCCGATCCGCCAGCCGCCGACCAGGTCGTACGTCCACAGCAGACCCTCGAAACCCTTGGCCAGGCGGGCGTCGAAGATGCCCTCCTTCTCCAGGATCGGGAAGAGGAACGGCAGCCGGTGCACCAGGTGCGGGGCGTTCTTGCGGAAGCGGTGCCGCTCCAGGAGCGAGTGGCGGACCAGGTTGACGTTGCCCTGCTCGATGTAGCGCAGGCCGCCGTGCACCATCTTCGAGGACTTCGACGACGTACCGGAGGCGAAGTCGTCCTTCTCGATCAGCGCCGCGCGCAGCCCGCGCGAGGCCGCGTCGAGCACGGCGTACGCCCCGGTGATGCCGCCGCCGATGACGAGCACGTCGTACGTGTCGTCGGCCAGCCGGCGCTTGAGGGCTGCCCGGTCGAGCAGCAGGGGCGTTCGGCGGGTCGCCGCGGCGCTGCGCCGCGGCTTCCGGGCGGGCATGGTGATCACAACATCAACTCCTGGTGTTTCGGTGCGGCGGCCGCGTGGTCGGTACCGGCCGCCGGGTGACGGTCGGGGGCCGTCAGTGGGGGGTGTGAGGTTCGGGGGCCCGCAGGGGGAGCAGCGCGGGGTCGTTCAGGTGGGCGATGAGCACGTCGCGCCAGGCGGACCGCTGGGCGGCGCGTTCGGCCGCGGTGATCGCGGGTTCGAAGATCCGGCCGAGCGGCTGGGCCTCGACGACCTCTTCGAGCGAGGACCACAGGCCCTGCGCGACACCCGCGAGATAGGCGGTGCCCCGCAGACTGGCGGTCGCGGAGTCGGAGACCCGCTCCAGCGGCAGGCCGGTCAGGTCGGCCTGGGTCTGCATGAGCGGGTCGCTGCCGGAGACCCCGCCGCCGACCCGGAGCCGGGTGAACGGAGTGCCCATGGTGTCGGCGACGCCGTCGATCAGGTCGCACACCGAGTGCGCGATCCCGTCGAGCACGGCGCGGGCGAGATCGGCTCGGGTGGTGGCGAGGGTGAGCCCGGTGAGGGCGGCGGTGGCCTCCGGGTGCCAGACCGGCGTACGGACCCCGGCGAGTGCCGGGACGAAACGCGGGGTGCGGCCCGGCCGGGTGGGGACCCGGCCCGCCTCCTCACCGAGCTCCTTCGGCGATGCGAACAGGCCCAGGTCGTCGCAGAGCCAGTTCAGCGCCGAACCCGCCGTGGAGGTGTACGCCTCCAGGCTGTAGTGGCTGATGTCGCCCTGCCGCCGGCCGGGCTGGGCGAGCACCCCGGAGATGTCCGGCCGGGGCAGGGCGGGCGTGGTGCCGGTCGCCGCGTCGACGAAGGCGCCGGTCCCGTAGACGCACATGCCCTGCCCGGCGGCGAGACCGCCGAGCGCGACGAGTGCGGCGTGCTGGTCGCCCATGGAGGCGGCCAGCGGGACGGCGATGCCGAGGGCGGCCGGGTCGGTGGTGCCGAAACCGGCGTCGTCGGAGCGGAGCTCCGGGAGCAGGTCGAGGGGGAAGCCGAGGTGGCCGATCCACTCCTCGTCCCAGGCGTGCCGCTGGAGCAGATAGCCACCGGTGGAGGCGGCGTTCGTCGGCGTCGTGGCGTGCACGGCACCGCCGGTGAGGCGCCAGATCAGCCAGGTGTCGACGGTGCCGAAGAGCAGCCGGCCCTCCCGGTGCGCGGCGGCCACCTCCGGGTGCGCGGCGATCTGCCGGGCGGCCCAGAGGAACGGTGCGCGGGCGCCGACCGGCCGGCCCTGGCGGGCCAGCAGGGCGGTGTCCCACTCCGCCTCGTACGAGGTGAGGTCGGCCGCGTACCGCCGGTCCTGCCACACCACCGCGGGCAGCAGCGGCCGCCCGGTCACCCGGTCCCACAGCATCGCGGTGGCCCGCTGGGTGGACAGCGCCACCGCGGTGATCGTGATGCCCTCCTCACGGGCCCGGCCGACGGCCCGGCGCGCCACCTCGACGGTGGCGGTCCAGATCTCCATCGGGTCCTGCTCGACCGACAGGTCGTCCGGATGGCCGACCTTGATCGACCGGTAGAACACCTCGTGCGCGGCGCCGGAGTCGAGGACGACTCCGGCCCGGGTGCCCGTGGTGCCCTCGTCGATGGACAGCACACCGCGCCGTGCGGCGGCGCCGGGGAACGTCTGCGTCATTGCAGCCCTTTCATTGCGAGCATCGCGAGCGAGCCGTGCGAGGAAACGGGGGAGGGGAAGGGAGGGGACCATCGTGTGGTGCGACGGGCCCGGCGGCCGGTCAGCGCGCGGTCACGGACCCGGCGGATTCCGGTGAACCGGCCGGCGCGGAGCGGGCACCCCGGTCCTGCCCGGCGGCCTCGTCGGGGGAGGCGGCCTTCGTCGGGTCCCACTTGATCGCCAGACAGGTGATCAGGCCGAGCAGCGGCACGACGGAGAGCACCAGGAAGGTGTCGGCGAGCCCGAGGGAGTCCTTGATCTGCGGGAAGACGTACAGCCCGACGACACTGCCGAAGCTGCCGACCATCCCGGTGACACCGGTGCCGAGCGCCCGGACGTCGCTGCTGTACGAGAGCGCGGCGATGGACTTGCCGTTGGCGCCGGGGCCCGCGGAGTGGCAGAGGATGAACAGCACCGGCAGCAGGAACGCCACGGCGGTGGGCACCTTCTCGAAGGTCAGACCCATCGCGAGCAGCGCCACGAACACCCCGGCGAAACCGGCGGCGGAGCTGAGCCGCAGCCCGAGCCGGCGGCCGAAGTACGCGGAGAGCAGACCGCCCGCGATGCCGAAGGCGTTGAAGACCATCGAGCCGATCGTGGCCTTCTCGAAGCTCTCGCCGAAGATCGTCAGGCTGATCAGCGGGAGGTACCAGCCGACCGCGAAGTACTGCATCGACTGCCCGAGCGAGATGACCGAGGAGAGGACCGTCCGCGGCAGGTACTCGCCCTTGAAGAGCACCCCGGCCTGACGGAAGCCGATGGCGGGCGCCTCGGTGGCGGCGCGAGTCGCCTCGTCCGGCTTCCCGGCGACGGCCTCGATGCCGTAGATCCGGTCCAGGTTGACCACGGCCTCGTCCAGCCGGCCCTTGCTCGCCAGCCAGGTGGGACTCTCCCGCAGCATCAGCCACTGGCCCAGCAGCAGGGCGACGGCGACGACCGCGGCCGAGCCGACCGACCAGCGCCAGATGTCCGCGCCGACGTCCAGGTTGAAGAAGACCAGGGCGAGCGCGAGATTGCTGGTGGTGGCGACGTACCAGACGGCCTGCCACAGGTTCAGCCGACCGCCCAGCTTCGCGGGCGTGTACTCGGCCAGCAGCGCCATGGCGACTGCGAAGTCGATGCCGTAGGCGACACCCACCAGGACCCGGCCGAGCCAGACCACGGTGAAGTCACCGGCGAAGGCGGCCAGCAGGGCGCCCGCGATCGCGAACACCTTGGCGATGAGCAGCGGGGGGACGCGGCCGATCCGGGTGGCGAGCCAGCCGCCGACCGGGTTGAAGATGATCGCCAGGGCCGGAGCGGTGGCCGTGAGGATCGAGACCTGCGTGCTGGTGAGCTCCATCTGGGACGTCATCGGCCCCAGACCGGCGCTCAGCGCGGCGTTCGAGTAGGCGTCGAGGAACAGCCCGCCGAACACGAGAAACCAGATGACCTGCGCCCGGCCGGTGATCTTTCCCAGCCCATCGATGAGCGCAACGACGTCGGCGACGCCTTTGACGCTCGGACGTTGTGCCATGAATCCGCCTTCGAGGAAGACCCATCGGCGGCACGGGGAGCACAAAAAAACAGGCATGACGAAACCACCGACAGGTGGTCTATGTCTGTGCCTGTCAAAACACTGCGGAAAGCGCCGCAGCACGTGAACTGCAAGGAATGCGAACTACGCAGTGAGGTTAAGAACGCGCCAGGAGAAACGTCAAGGGTTTCCGGCAGGTTACTTGAACGTGACATGGCTCCCGGGGAACAGGGCCGTCGGCGTGGCGGGGGTGTGCGCGGGGCGGGGCGGCCGTACCGGCACCGCCCCGCCCCACCTGCGCGGACGGCCGTCAGCGGCCCGTCTGCAGCGCCGTCCAGGTGCCAGGACCCACCAAGCCGTCGGCCGTCAGGCCCCGGCTCGTCTGGTAGTCGCGCACCGCCGTCACGGTCGCCGGGCCGAAACTGCCGTCGACGCCCACCGTCGAGCCGAGCGCGGCGGTCAGCGCGCGCTGGAGCCGCTTGACCTCGTCGCCCGAGGCGCCCTGCCGGAGGCTCGGTGTAGCGCCGGCCGACAGCAGCGCGGTCCAGGTCCTGGCGTCCACCACACCGTCGGCGTTCAGCCCGCGGGCCGCCTGGTACGCGGTCACCGCGGTCCTCGTGGCCGGCCCGAAGCTGCCGTCCACGGCCCCCGCGGAGTAGCCCTGGTCGTTCAGCAGCGTCTGGACCGCCTTGACCTGGGCGCCCGTCGAGCCGCTCTGCTGGGTCGCGTACGAGGTGAAGCTCAGCCCGTCGGCGCCCTTGCCGCCGCCGGCGGCCCCGCCGACCAGCTCCATGTAGCGGTTCCAGTCCCAGTAGGGCCCGGGATCGGTGTGGTCGTTGCCCGGCGCCTCGCTGTGCCCGATGATGTGTGCCCGGTCCTTGGGGATCCCGTAGCGGTCGCACAACGACTTGGTCAGGGCCGCGGACGAGCGGTACATCGTGTCCGTGAACCAGGACGGGTCGTCGATGAACCCCTCGTGCTCGATGCCGAGCGCCGAGGCGTTGGCGCTCTTGGCGTGGTACGCGGTGTCGCTGTCGCGCACCGTCTGGGTGATCTCGCCGTCCGAGGAGCGCACCACGTAGTGGGCGCTCACCTCCGCGGCCGGGTTCTGGAACCAGCTGATCGAGCCCGCGTACGAGCCCTGCGTGACGTGGACGACCACCTTGTCGATCTTCGCCGAGCGGCCCGCCGCGAAGTTGTTCGGGTCGGCGGGCACCCACAGCGCGGACGGGTAGTCGGGGCTCTGGGTGCGTACGTCGGAGGCGGCGAGCGCACCCTTGTGCGGGGCCACCGGACGGCTCGTCACCGAGATCCGTTCGCCGCCGGGGACGACCGCGTCGAGCCCGGCGGCCAGGAAGGTGTAGACGGTGTCGGCGTAGAGGGCGGCGGCGGGGCCGCGCGCACCGCCGTACCGGGCGACGGCCGGGTACCAGGCGTCGATGTCGTCGCGGTCCCGGGCGTCGAGGCCGAGCTTGTCCGCGTAGCCGCGCAGCACCGCCGCGCCGCCCATGATGTTGGCCCCGGTGTCGGTGCGCAGCTCGGCGAGCGGCTTGCCGGTGAGGGCGGCGGCCCGCTCCAGCGTCCGGTTCGTGGGGTTGCTCACCAGGTGCATCACGCCGAAGCCGCCCGCCTGGCTGGGGCGCCCGGAGTGGCCGTCGAGCCGGGTCTCGCCGTAACCGACGGCGGCGAGCAGATCGCGCGGTACGTCGAACCGCGCGGCGGCCCGCGCGAACGCCCGGTCCATCGGGTGGCCGTCGTCCGGAGCGGCGAAGGCCGGCGTGCCGGTCACGGTCAGGACGGTGGCGGTGAGGGCCGCCAGGACGGATGCGCGGCCCTTTGTGTGGGCGGCGGCGCGGCTGGGCATACCTGCTCCTGCTCGGTGGGGGGAAAGAGGACGGCCCCCGGGCCGAGTGGGGTGGGCCGAGGGCCGTGAAGCCCGCTCAGCGTATCCATCGGTTCAGGGCATGACAATCATTTGCCTGGCGTGTCGAACTGCCGTTCACTCCAACGGAGTTGATGCGGAAGCCGACGGCCTGCCCGGCGAACGGACGGACCGTCACCGGGCAGGACGTCGGCGGGGCCGCCCTACCAGCGGTCGCGGTGGATGACATCGGCCACCGGGCGGCGCCGCACCGGGCCGAAGTTGCCCCGCGGCCATCCGACCGGAATGGCGGCGTAGGTGTGCATGTCCTCGGGGATGCCCAGGGCCTCCTTCCATTCCTGCTCCAGCATCAGGTGCCAGATGGTGATGTTCGCCGCGAGCCCCAGGGCCCGCGCGGCGAGCAGGATGTTCTGCACGCCCGGGTAGACACAGGAGCCCTCGGCGAGCGCCTGGAAGCGTGTCCGGGTGCTCACCATCCGCTCGGTCGCGGCCGGACCGAGCGCCTGCGCGGAGGCCAGCAGCCCCTCCTCGTCCAGCCGCGGCTCCGGGAACCGGTAACAGGGCACGATCAGCGCCGGGGTGTCGGCGAAGTGGTCGCGCTGGTACTCGATCGCGGCGACCATCCGGCCGTACGCCGCGTCGTCCATGCCCTTCGGGGCGTACTTCCCGGTCGTCGCCAGATAGGCGTCCACGCACCGCTTCCACAGCGGGGCCAGACGGGCCATCACCTCGCGGTCGGTCACCACGACGTACTCGTAACACTGCATGTTGCCGCCGCTGGGGCCCCAGACGGCGGCCTGTATGAGCTGCTCCAGTGTCTCGTCCGGCACCGGTTCCGGCTTCAGACGGCGCATCGCGCGCATGGTGGACATCGTCGGGAAGAGCGCGGGCCCGTCGGCGGGGGGCGTGTCGATCGTCATGATCGCGGAGTGTACGGGCCGCGCACCGGCCGCGGGAGGCCCGCCGGCCGGGCCCGAGGCAGGGGGCCGGGCTGGTTCGCTCCCGCCGTCGTGGCGGCCGCCGCGGACCCTCGGGGCCGGTCGCCGTGAACCACCGAAATCGCACACCTGGACAGCAGCCCACCGCACGGGGGAACGCGGACCGGCTTCACCTTCGCGAAGGCGTATAAATGGTTCCTCCGGAGACCAGCCGGCGTCCCCCCGATGGCACTCACACCTCACGCGGCAGGGCGTCACCGCGTACGAGAACGCAGGAGCGCCGCATGAGCACGGCAGAAGAGATCAGCACCTTGCTGGTGGCGAACTTCGGCACCGATCCGCTCGAAATCCGGCCCGAGGTGTCGCTCCGTCACCTCTGCCTCGACTCACTGGCGTTGGAGGAGCTGCGGCTGATCATCGAGGACCGGATGGGCGTCGACCTGGACGATGTCGAGCTGACCTCGCGGGACACCATCGGCAGGCTCGTCGACGTGGTGCACCGCAAGGCAGCCGCGTGACGGGCCGCCCGTACCGCCCCGAGCCGTTCGCCGCCGCCGTCACCGGGATCGGCATGGTCACCGCCGCGGGCATCGGGGCCGAAGCGACCTGGCGCACGGTGTGCGAGGCGTCGACCGCCCCGTCGGTGCCGCACCGGTCCGAACTCCGCGACCTGCCCTGCGACTTCATGTACACCATCACCGGCCTCGACCCCCGGGCACTGCTCGGAGTGGCGACCGCGCGGCTGATGGACCGCTTCTCGCAACTGGCCGTCATCGCCGCCCGCGAGGCCGTCGCCGACGCCGGACTCGACCCCTCGGTCTGGGACGGCGGACGGGTCGCCGTGGTCATCGGCTCCGCCCACGGCGGACTGCCCTTCTACGACGAGCAGCACACCACCCTCATGGAACGCGGCGCACGCCGGGTCTCCCCGAAGCTCGCCCCGCTCACCGTCGTCAACGGCGCGGCCAGCAGCGTCGCCACCGACCTCGGCGCCCTCGGCCCGAGCCAGGCCGTCTCCACCGCCTGCTCCTCCGGCACCGTCGCCATCGGCACCGCCCACCAGATGCTCCGCACCGGGGCGTGCGACATCGTCATCGCGGGGGGCGCCGAATCGGTCTGCTCCCGGCTGCTGATCGCCAGCGCCTGCCAGCTCAAGGCCGTCTCCACCCGGCGCGACGACCCCGAGGCGGCCTGCCGCCCCTTCGACACCCACCGGGACGGCTTCGTGGTCGGCGAGGGCGCCGGGCTCCTGGTACTGGAGCGTCCGGAACACGCCCTGGCCCGCGGCGCCACCGTCCGCGCGCACATCGCCGGCTACGGCGCCTCCAGCGACGCCCACTCCGCCGTCGCCCCGGACCCCGAGGGCCTGGGCATCGAGCGGGCGCTGCGCTTCGCGCTCGCGGACGCCGGAGTCGTGGCCCGGGACATCGGCCATGTCAACGCCCACGGAACCTCGACCGTCTCCAACGACCTCATCGAGGGAACGATGCTGCACCGGGTCCTCGGCGAACACCCCCTGGTCACCTCGACGAAGGCGATGACCGGACACACGCTGGGAGCCGCCGGCGGCATCGAGACCGCACTGACCGTGCTGGCGCTGGAACACCGGCTCGTACCGCCCACGGTGAATCTCGACTCGCCGGACCCCGCGATCCCCGTCGAAGTGGTGAGCAAGGAGGCCCGGCCTGGAACGTTCGACGCGGCCGTCAAGACCTCGCTCGGTTTCGGCGGACACAACGCCGCACTCGTTCTCACCAGGGCCTGACCCGGAAACCCAAGAGGCAGGCGAACCACCATGGCCGACGAGATCATCCGGACCCTGACGGTGGAAGGGCTGCGCTACGGCTACCGGGTCCTGAGGCAGCCCTCGCCGCGCACCGAACCGGTCGTCATCCTCGGCGGCGCGCTCCAGGGCATGTACGGCTGGCCGCAGATGGACGACCACCTCGGCCCGCTCACCTCCGTGGTCACCGCAGACCTGCCCGGCATGGGCGACGCGGACCCGCTTCCGCCCGGTGCGGGCGACGACGTGCTGCACGCCGCCGTCACCGGGATCATCGACGATCTGAACGTGCCGAGGGCCAACCTCTTCGGGTTCTCCTACGGCACCTCGATCGCCTTCGGCTGCGCACAGCAGCATCCCGGCCGGATCGCCCGGCTGATGCTCGGCGGGGTGCCCGCCCACATCACCGAAGAGCAGCGGAACCGGTGGGGCCGCGCCGTCGACCGGCTGGAGACCGGTGACCTGGAGGGGCTGGCCGGACTGGCCGCCGGGGTGCTGATGTGCCAGGACCCCGAACGCAAGGTGCACCGCGGCGAGTTGGCGCGACGTTATGTGAGGCGCTCGTTCCTGTACGCCCTCACCCACTCCCCGCACGCCGCCCGGTCGCTGCACCGGGCGCTGGGGCACCGCCCGGACTTCTCCGGCGGGCTGGCCGGCGTACCGGCCCTGGTCTTCGCGGGCGAGCACGACACGGTGACCTCGCCGGAGCGGCAGCGTGCCTTCGCGGCCACGATCGAGGGCAGCAGGTTCGCCACGATCGGGGAGTCCGACCACTGGGTGGTCCTGGAGCGTCCGGACGACGTCGCGGACCTCGCGGCCCGCTTCTTCACGGACCGCCCGCTGGAGCCGGCCCCCGGCCTCGCCGCGCTCCCGGCGCAGTCGCGGACCCCGCGCACACCGGCCGGCCGGGACTTCGCCGACACCCCGTAGGCCCGGTTGGCCCCGCCGGGTGTCGCTCCGTTCGACGGACACTGCCCGGCTGCCTACGGTGGAGTCCGGGAGAGGGACTCCGGAAGGAACGGTCATGGGCAAGCCCGAGTTCGTCTACGTCATCTACATCCAGACCACCGCCGAGAAGCTCTATCAGGCGTTGACCGACCCCCAGTCGATCAAGGTCTACATGGGCGGTTACGGCCCCGAATCGAGCTGGGAGACCGGGGCGCCGGTCCGCTGGAAGATGGACCCGGACGGCGAGTTCGAGGAGACCGGTCAGCGGGTCCTGGAAGCGGCCCCCGGCAAGCGGCTCGCGTACACCTGGCACACCCTCCAGCCCATGCACCGCCAGATGTTCGACTTCGCCTCGGACGAGGAGTGGGAGCGGGCCGTCCGGGAGCGGTCGAAGGTCGCCTTCGACATCGAGCCGGCCGAGGAACCCGAGATGGGCATCAAGCTGACCCTCACCCACGACGGGTTCGACAGCGCCGACAGCAGGATGCTGGAAGGTGTGAGCGGCGGCTGGATCATGATCCTCTCGACGCTCAAGACCCTGCTGGAGGGCGGCAGGTTCCTCGACGAGCCGGCCTGACGCTCAGGCGCCGGGCACCCGGTCGAGGAAGCCGCTGACCGAGGTGATGCGCCCGTCGTCGGCGAGGGTGATCACATCGAAACCGGCGACCGGCGCCGAGCCGTCGGCGGTGGAGACCAGCTCCCAGCCGAAGCGCACGATGTCGTGGTGTCCGTCCGGTGTGCCGGAGAGCCGGAACTCGAAGCCGGGGAACTGCTGATGGGCGCCGTCGACGGCGGCCGTGAGCTCCTCGTGGCCACGCACATCGGCCAGCGGGTCGGTGTACGTGGCGTCCTCGGTGAAGGCGGCCGCGACGGCCTTCGCCAACTCCTCGTCGGTGGCCGCGTTCCAGGCGGCGAAGTAGCGCTGAACGGCCTCGTCGTATGCGGTCATCGTGCTGCCCTCTCCTCGCGTCCCGGCTCCCTGGCCGGGCCCTTGTGTGCTGGTGAGGAACACGATGTCCGAAGGCGCGCAGGGCGTCGATTACCTCCGGGGTAATGGCCCGCGCGGCCGGGGCGGGGAGAGGCGCCGTCTCAGATCCGGCCGTCCGACACCACGTGCATGGCGGCTTCCTCCGCCGACGCCGCGGCCCCGTCGATCCCCACGTCCTCGCCCGCCATGGTGTCCGGCTCGTCGATGTCCAGCTGCCGGGTGAGCCGGCCGGCGCGCACCGTGCCGACCTCCGCGTCCCAGAGCTCGCCGTCGCCGCCGGGCAGGTCCCCGAGGCCGTCGCCGACGCTGTCGGAGGACTCGGGCAGTTCGCGGGCCAGGCGGCCCTCCAGCGACTCGCCGTCGTGCTGTTCGGCGGCCGTGGTGCCCCGGTCCTCCACCGCCCACGGCCGCTCGGGCGGGGAGTAGCCCTCGTCGAGCGCGTCGGTCAGCTGCCGGTCGTCAAGGGTGTCCTCGATGTCGAGCTGCTCGGCGAGGTCCGAGGCCTCCGGCTGCTGGGGCTGGTAGACATCGTCCCCCCTGTCGGCATCCATCATGGCGTTGTCCCTTCCCGAATCAGGGGATCCCGGGCGTGCATGCCGTGCACACGGCTCGGGAGAAAAGGGGATCATTACTGCGGTATGCACCCGAGTGCTGTCGAACCGCCCGTATGGCTTCAGGATAACGGTCTCCGGCCGGGGAGGGCCGCTGCTCGGGCGCCGAGGGCCGGTCGGAGGGACCATGGAAGATGCGGGCGGAACATGCCCTGCCCCATCCGCAACGGAGAACGGTCATGGATTACCCGGAGAGCTACCAGTTGGTATTTCAGGCGTCCGCGGTGGAGGACGACACGGTGACCGTCCGGCGCACGGCACAGTCGGGGGCGGGCGGCTTCCCGATCTACGAGGACGAGACCGGGATCGTGCGCGCGGAGATCAGCGACCAGGGCGAGGTGCGCATGCTGGCCACCGGCGGACACCAGGTGCTCGGCACCCCGCTGGTGGTGCGGGAGCCGAGCGGCTGAACCCCCGCGCCGGTCAGCCCTCGGTCCAGCCGTGGTTCTTGGCGAACTGGAGCAACCCGCGCCGGATCTGCAGGATCTGAGCACCCGTCAGTGAAGGTGCGGACTCCAGCAGCACATCGGTCACGTCCCTGGTGTACTCGGCGGCGCTGAGCACATCGCACAGGGCGTCGTCGTCGGGCACCCCCGAAGCGGAGACGGCCACGGGCCTCGGCGGAGTCAGCGGCTTCCCGTCGGGCCCCTCGGCGAGCCGGACGGACGACGCCTTCAGCCCCCGGTCCCCGTCCTCGATCTCGAACTCGACCGCCGTACCCGTATGCACGTAGGACTCGGGGATCAGCATGTCGTTCACATGGAGGAAGACGTCCTCACCCCCGTGATCGGGTGCGATGAAGCCGTAACCCCGAGTTCCGTCGAACCGCACAACACGACCAGAAACCACACCGACCCCCAGAAAAGAACCGGGCCCCTTGCCCGTACACCACACATGGCCCGACCGGAGAATAGCCCCGAGCGGCCGGGCGGCGCGACCCGGTCGGGAGCAAACACCGCCGCCCGGGGCCGGGACGCCGGCGGCCCGCTCATCTGACCCGGGGCGCGGGCGGCGCCGCGTTTCCGGCCGCCAGCGGGGAGCGGGCCAGCTCGGCACAGCCCGCCGTGATCAGGACGAGCGCGACCAGCTCCGGCAGCACCCACCACCCGGTACGCAGCTCCTCGCCGAACAGCGTCACCCCGTACACCACACTGATCAGCGCGTCCCCGAGGGTCAGCATCGGCTGCACGGCGACCAGCGTGCCCGCCTGGAGGGCGTTCTGGAGGAGGAACAGGGCGCCCACCCCGGCCACCGCCGTGGCGTACAGCTGCCAGGAGGTCAGGAGCGCCGCCGCCCCGCCGCCCCCTTCGAGCCGGGCCATCGCGTCCTTCATGAGCGCGGCCGTCAGGGCGTACCCGCACGCGGCGGCGAGGCCGAGCAGCGCGCCCCGGGGGTTGCCCCGGCTGCCCAGGGCCGCGCCGATCAGCGCCGCCTCGAAGAGCCCGGTCAGGATCAGCGCGGGGATCCAGGCAACTCCGTGCACGCCCGTACTGCCGCCGCCGGGGGCCGCCGAGGCCATGCCCAGGGCCAGCCCGAGCGTCACGGCCGCCACCCCGTACCAGACCCGCCGGGGCAGCCGGACGCGCATCACGAACGCGGCCATCAGCAGCGTGGCGGGCAGCTCGATCACGAAGATCGGCTGGACCACGGCGATCGGCCCGGTGGCCAGTGCCACCGCCTGGCAGACGGCCGCGACGATCACCAGGCCGATCCCGGCGAGCCACAGCCGCTGGCGCACCAGGTGTCCGATCAGCGACAGGCGCATCGCCTCGCTGTCGGGGACGGTGCGGGCGGCACGGCGCTGGAGCACGGAGGCGGCGCCATTGCTGAGCGCGGTGAGGACGGCGAACAGGACACTGATCACCGGACCATGATGCGGGCGGCAGCCCGCCGATCCCGGGTCCCGCGGCACGGCGGCATGGCGGGTCACGGACGGCGCTCGATCCCGGAAGAGGACCGAAGCTGTCCGCAAGGCCGCGTAGCGTGCACCCATGGTTGTCAGGAAGAACGCCGCCGCACCCGCCGTGCTCTCCCCGCGCGCGCTGAACCGCGCCACACTGGAGCGTCAGCTGCTGCTGCGCCGCGCCGCGATGTCCGCGAAGGACGCCGTGGAGCACCTGGTCGGCCTCCAGGCGCAGAACGTCAGACCGCCCTACTACCAGCTCTGCGCCCGCCTCGAAGGCTTCGACCCGGCCGAGCTCGCCGGGCTGATGGAGTCCCGCGAGGCGGTCCGCATCGTCACCCTGCGCTCCACCATCCACCTGCACACCGCCGCCGACGCGCTCACCCTGCGCCCACTGGTCCAGCCGGCCCGCGACCGGGAGCTCAACACCTTCCGCAAGGGGCTCGTCGGGGTGGACCGGGACCGGCTCAGGTCTCTCGGCAGGCAGTTCGTCGAGGAGCGGCCCCGTACGCCCAAGGAGATCCGCGAGGCGCTGCTCGCCGAGTGGCCCGACGCGGACCCGCAGTCCCTGGGTGTGGCCGCCCGCTGTCTGCTGCCACTGGTCCAGGTGACCCCTCGCGGGGTGTGGGGCAGGAGCGGCCAGGTCGCGCTGACCACCGCCGAGCACTGGCTCGGTGCCCCGTCGCAGCCGGCCGCCGCGCCCGAGGCCGCGGTGCTGCGCTACCTCGGCGCCTTCGGGCCGGCCTCGGTGCGGGACATGCAGACCTGGGCCGGGCTGACCCGGCTGCGGGAGGTCTTCGAGCGGCTGCGGCCGCGGCTGGCCGCCTTCCGGGACGAGAACGGGGTCGAACTCTTCGACCTGCCGGACGCCCCGCGCCCGGACCCGGACACCCCGGCCCCGCCGCGCTTCCTGCCCGAGTTCGACAATGTGCTCCTCGGCCACGCGGACCGTACCCGGGTGATCCCGCCGCAGTACCGGGGGCGCAACGGGAACGGCAACCAGGCGTACGGGACGGTGCTCGTCGACGGGTTCCTCGCGGCGGTCTGGCGGCTGGGCGACGGGGCCGGCCGGGCCGCCCTCACCGTGCAGCCGCTCGGCGCCCTGAGCCGGGCGGAGCGCGACGCGGTCGCGGAGGAGGCGGCACGGATGCTCTGCGTCATGGCACCCTCGGCGGGCGGTGCCGACGGGCACGACATCCGGTTCGGGACATTCGTCGACTTCGGGGAGTGAAGCGGGCGGGGATTCGCGGACGCGGCTACGGCAGCAGCCCCGCGCGCCGGGCCGCCACCACCGCCTGCAGCCGGGTGTGCGCCCCCAGCTTGCGCATCGCCGACCGCAGATAGCCCTTCACCGTCTCCGGCCGCAGCCCGAGCCGCTCCGCCGCCACCCCGTTCGTCGCCCCCGCCGCCACGCACGCCAGCACGTCCAGCTCGCGGGGGGCCAGCTGGACCGCGGAGGGCCCGGGGGTGCGGGCCCCGGCCGCCGAGGCGAGGAGCCCGCACACCGTGAGCAGCTCGTCGCGCAGGGCCGGGTCGACGACCTTCGGGACCAGGGCCCGCAGCTCGCGGTGGGCCTCGCGGACGTCCTCCCACGCCTCCGGGGCCGCCCTCGGGTCCGTGACCTGCTCCCGGGTCACGGACAGCAGCTGCTGCACCTCGTCCCGCACCACCAGGGCCTGCTCCACGTCGCGGGCGGCGGCGACCGCCGCGTCGAACGTGCGGTCCCCGAGCGTGATCGGCTCGCGCAGCGCCCCGTAGAGCACACCGCGCACCTTGCGCCGCACCACCACGGGCACCGCCACCACCGAGCGCAGCCCCTCCGCCGCGACCGCGATGTCGTACTCGTGGCTGATGTGGCGCGAGGAGTGGTAGTCGGTCACCGCGCACGGCCGGGACAGGGCGATCGCCTTGCCGCCGAGCCCGCTGCCCGCCGAGATGACGAGCCCGCGCAGGGCCGTGGTCTGCGCACCGTTCAGCTCGGCGATCCGGGCATGCCGGGCATCGGCGAGCAGCCCGCCGAAGGCCACCGGCAGCCCACTGCTCCGGCGCAGCCGCAGCAACGCCGCCTGCATCTCGACCGCATCGACGGATTCCGGCACGCTGACGCCCTCCTGCCCGGCTCCGGGGGCTCGGCCACCCCCTCGCTGCACCCCCGTTCGGGGGTGGTGAGACCTGGGTCACTGTTTACATGATGTTAAGTGACCGGTCCGGTCCGCAATGAGGAGGGCACATGTCGGCAACGAGCGCGACGGAGACGTTCCGGGCCGCCCGGGACTTTCTGCTGAAGCACCGCGAGGACTACCACGCGGCCTACGAGGGCTTCAGCTGGCCCAGGACCGACCACTTCAACTGGGCACTCGACTGGTTCGACGCCATCGCGGAGAACAACGACCGCACCGCCCTGCACATCGTGGAGGAGGACGGCGGCCGCACCGAGGTGTCCTTCGCCCGGATGTCCGCCCGCTCCAACCGGGCCGCGAACTGGCTGCGCGCCCAGGGAGTCCGCGCCGGGGACCGGATCCTCGTCATGCTCGGCAATCAGGTCGAGCTCTGGGAGACGGCCCTCGCCGCGATGAAGCTGCGCGCCGTCGTCATCCCCGCCACCCCGCTCCTGGGCCCGGTCGACCTGCGCGACCGGGTGGAGCGCGGCCGGGTCCGGCACGTCCTGGTCCGGGACGCCGACACCGCGAAGTTCGAGGAGGTGCCCGGTGACTACACCCGGATCGCGGTCGGCGCCGAGGTGCCCGGCTGGCTCTCCTACGCCGGGGCCGACGAGCAGCCGGAGACCTTCGAGGCGGACCGGGAGACCGACGCCGACGAGCCGCTGATGCTCTACTTCACCTCCGGCACGACCGCCAGCCCGAAGCTCGTCGAGCACACCCATGTCTCCTACCCCGTGGGCCACTTGGCGACGATGTACTGGATCGGCCTCAAGCCCGGGGACGTCCACCTCAACATCTCCTCGCCCGGCTGGGCCAAGCACGCCTGGTCGAACCTCTTCGCGCCCTGGAGCGCCGAGGCGACCGTCTTCATCTTCAACTACACCCGTTTCGACGCGGGCCGGCTGATGGCCGAGATGGACCGCTCGGGCATCACCAGCTTCTGTGCACCGCCCACCGTCTGGCGGATGCTGATCCAGGCCGACCTCTCCCAGCTGAAGACCCCGCCGCGCGAGGTCGTGGCGGCCGGCGAACCGCTGAACCCGGAGGTCATCGAGACGGTGCGGCGCACCTGGGGCGTCACCATCCGGGACGGATTCGGCCAGACCGAGACCGCCGTCCAGGTCGCCAACACCCCGGGCCAGCTGCTGAAGGCCGGTTCGATGGGGCGGCCCAGTCCCGGCTTCAAGGTCGAGCTCCTGGACCCGGTCACCGGTGAACCCGGCGCGGCCGAGGGCGAGATCTCCCTCGATCTGTCCGGCCGCCCGGTGGGCCTGATGACCGGCTACCACGGCGACCCGGACCGCACGGCCGAGGCCATGGCGGGCGGCTACTACCGCACCGGTGACATCGGCTCGCGCGACGTGGACGGCTACATCACCTACGTCGGCCGCGCCGACGACGTGTTCAAGGCCTCCGACTACAAGATCTCGCCGTTCGAGCTGGAGAGCGCCCTGCTGGAGCACGAGGCGGTCGCCGAGGCGGCGGTCGTCCCCGCCCCCGACCCGGTCCGCCTCTCCGTGCCCAAGGCGTACGTCGTGCTCGCGGAGGGCTGGGAGCCCGGCCCGGAAACCGCGAAGGTGCTGTTCGAGCACTCGCGCTCGGTCCTCGCCCCGTACAAGCGGATCCGCAGGCTGGAATTCGCCGAGCTGCCCAAGACCGTCTCCGGCAAGATCCGCCGCATCGAGCTCCGCGAGCGGACCGCCAAGGGCACCGGCACCGAGTACGCCGAGGGTGATCTGCGATGAGCGAGCTCTCCTACGCGCACGGCACCGGCACCACCGCGCTCCTCGGCGACACCATAGGCCGCAATCTGGACCGCGCCATCGAGGCGTTCGGCGACCGCGAGGCGCTCGTGGACGTCGCGTCCGGCCGGCGCTGGACATACACCGAATTCGGCGCCGCCGTCGACGAACTGGCCCGGGCCCTGATGGCGTCCGGAGTGGCCAAGGGGGACCGGGTCGGGATCTGGGCGGTCAACTGCCCGGAGTGGGTGCTGGTCCAGTACGCCACCGCCCGCATCGGCGCCGTCATGGTCAACATCAACCCGGCGTACCGTGCGCACGAGCTGGCGTACGTGCTGAAGCAGGCCGGGATCTCGCTCCTGGTCTCCTCGCTCTCGCACCGCACCAGCGACTACCGCGCCCTGGTCGGCCAGGTCCGCGCCGACTGCCCCGTGCTGCGCGCCGTGCACTACATCGGCGACCCCTCCTGGGACGAGCTGCTGGCCACCGCCGGGTCCGTGACGATGGAGCAACTCGCCGCCCGTGAGGCGGAGTTGTCCTGTGACGACCCGATCAACATCCAGTACACCTCCGGCACCACCGGCTTCCCCAAGGGCGCCACCCTCTCCCACCACAACATCCTCAACAACGGCTATTTCGTGGGCGAGCTGGTCGCCTACACGGAACAGGACCGGGTCTGCCTGCCGGTCCCCTTCTACCACTGCTTCGGCATGGTCCTGGGGAACCTGAGCATCACCTCGCACGGCGCCTGCATCGTGATCCCGGCCCCCGCCTTCGAGGCCGCCGTCGTGCTCGCCGCGGTGCAGCAGGAGCGCTGCACCGCGCTCTACGGCGTCCCCACCATGTTCATCGCGGAGCTGAACCTGCCGGACTTCGCCTCGTACGACCTCTCCTCGCTGCGCACCGGCATCATGGCCGGATCCCCCTGCCCGGTCGAGGTGATGAAGCGGGTCGTCGCCGAGATGCACATGGACGAGGTGTCCATCTGCTACGGCATGACGGAGACCTCGCCGGTCTCCACCCAGACCCGCCGCGACGACGACCTGGAGCGCCGCACCGGCACCGTCGGACGGGTGATGCCGCACATCGAGGTCAAGGTCGTCGATCCGGTGACCGGGGTGACGACGGAGCGCGGTACGGCCGGTGAACTGTGCACCCGTGGCTACAGCGTGATGCTCGGCTACTGGGAGCAGCCCGAGCGGACCGCGGAGGTCATCGACGCCGGCCGCTGGATGCACACCGGAGACCTCGCGGTGATGCGCGAGGACGGCTACGTACAGATCGTCGGCCGGATCAAGGACATGATCATCCGTGGTGGCGAGAACGTGTATCCGCGGGAGATCGAGGAATTCCTCTACGGCCATCCGAAGATCGCGGATGTGCAGGTGGTGGGCGTACCGGACGACACCTACGGCGAGGAGATCCTGGCCTGCGTGATCCCGCGGAGCCCGGCGGACCCGCCGACCCTGGACGAGGTGACGGACTACTGCCGCGAGCAGTTGGCGCACTACAAGATCCCGCGGCGGCTGCGGATCCTGGAGACCTTCCCGATGACGGTCAGCGGGAAGGTCCGGAAGATCGAACTGCGGGAGGGCTACGGGCAGTAGAGCCGGAGCGCCCCGGGCGCGGTCAGGCGGCCTCGATGATGTCGCCGGTGCCGCCCCGGGTCGCGGCCGCCCACTCGATCAGCAGGACCTCGTAGGCGGCGGACTCCACGGAGGACCAGTCCTGGCCGGCGCGCGCGTCCACGAACGCCCGTATCGCCTCGTTCGCCCGGGCGGCGGACGGGGGTGCCGGGCGGGTCGTGCGCGGTCGGTCGTCGGGTGTGTTCCGTGGAGTTAAAGCCATGCGCACCACTTTAAGGCCCACCACTGACAGTGGGTCGAACATTTGTGGCCCCCTGGCTCGAACGTGACGGATTGCACTCACTGTTGCCGGTCGGCTCCGGTGAGCTGCCGGAGGTGCCCGGAGTGCGGGATCTCGCGCCGCATGCAGACCCGTGGCCAGTGATCCAGGCCGTGTTCGGCCTCCTGTGCCCTGATCTTCCGCAGCCCGTCGGTGAGTTCGCCGTCGTCAAGGGCGCGGAAGCCGAGGCGGGCGTAATACGGCGCGTTCCAGGGGACGTGGGAGAAGGTCGTGAGCGTGAGCGCGCCCAGACCGCGCTCGCCCGCCCACCCGGCGAGATGGTCGATGAGAGTGCCGCCCAGGCCGCGCCGCGCGGCGGACGGGTGCACGGAGACCTGCTCGATGTGGGCCGCCCCGTCGACCGGGTCGGCGATCAGATAGCCGACCGGGCGGTCGTCCGGGTCCGCGGCCACCCAGGCGCGGCCGGCCCGGCGGTAGTCGTCCAGCAGCCCGAGTGCCGGAGGGTCGTCGTCCGCGATGGCGGTCATGCCGAGGGTGCGGAACGGTTCGCCGGCGGCACGTTCGATGTCCTGGAGCAGCGGGAGGTCGGTGCGGCGGGCAATACGGATGCGCATGGCGCCAGTATGTCGCCTCAGGCCCCGGTGCTGAGCAGCTCGTCGGCCGGGCTGTTGACCGGCTGCGGGGTTCCCGCCGGGTCCATCACGAAGAGCGGCATGCCCAGGCCCTCGGCGCGCGCCGAGGCGTCCGGCGCGTAACCCGGGAGCGAGAAGAAGATGCCGGTGACCGACGCGCTGAGCGCGTTCAGCCAGAGGCACTCGACATCGCGCAGGGCGGTCGGGCGGGCGACCGTGTCGACCCGGGCGACGACCCCGGAGGCCCGCAGGTCGATCCGTGCGGGGGAGGGCTTCGAGGACTGCACCACGTCGCGGTAGCCCAGCCAACTCAGATACCGGGCCGCGGTCGCCAGGGCGTCGCCCGCGCCATGGATGGCGACGGCGCGGAACGCGGGCCGGGGCGCCGGGGCCGTGCGCGGCAGCGGGATGTGCGAGGGGCCGGCCGGGCCGGGCTCGTCGTCGGCCGCCGTCACCGGCCGGACCGGGACGCGCAGCACCGTCCCGCACGGGCAGCACAGCTCCGGCTGCGGCCACTGGTCCCGGCGCCCGCAGGAGGGACAGCACACCGTCACCCAGTCGTCGTTCCAGGTGCGGTGGGTGATCGGCACGGCCCGGGCGCCGGGGAGCAGGGGCGGGGCGGTCGGCGCGCCGCACGGGCAGGGGTAGGACGGCGGACTGTAGGCGTGGTCGCGGCGGCAGGCCGGGCAGCGTACCGGCACCGACTCCACCATGTTCTCCCTCCGGCCCCGGGTGCGCCCCGGCGTTCTGTGCCGACGGTCGCTCTCCCGGCGCACCGCAACCCTTGCGCACCGGCCGTGACGGGCCGGCTCCGCTCCGGACCCCATCGTCCACCAAGAGCGACGTCCTGGGGAGGGACTTGGCGTACTCCGCGGGCGGACGCGTGTATCGGTGGCCACGCGTATCGGTGGCCGAGGGCGTCGGTGGCCGGCTGCGGCCTCTCTTGACGGTCGCGGGAGCGCACTTTAGATTTACTTTCGTATAGCAGAATCAAATTTCCGTAATGCGGAATTGGTGCTCTCAGGTGGCGCGACAGAGCCCGACTCCACCAGGCCCGAGCAGGAGCACTCAATGCCTCGAATGACCGCTGCCCGAGCGGCAGTTGAGATCCTCAAGCGCGAAGGCGTCAGCAACGCGTTCGGTGTGCCGGGCGCGGCGATCAACCCCTTCTACGTGGCCCTCAAGGCCTCCGGCGGGGTTCATCACACGCTGGCCCGTCACGTCGAGGGCGCCTCCCACATGGCGGAGGGCTACACCCGGGCGCGCCCGGGCAACATCGGCGTCTGCATCGGCACGTCGGGACCGGCCGGCACCGACATGATCACCGGCCTCTATTCCGCCATCGCCGACTCCGTCCCGATCCTCTGCATCACCGGCCAGGCCCCGACCGCGGTGCTCCACAAGGAGGACTTCCAGGCGGTCGACATCGCCTCGATCGCGGCGCCCGTCACCAAGGCCGCGACGACCGTCCTGGAGGCCGCGCAGGTCCCCGGCGTCTTCCAACAGGCGTTCCACCTGATGCGCACGGGCCGCCCCGGCCCGGTCCTCATCGACCTGCCCATCGACGTCCAGCTCACCGAGATCGAGTTCGACCCCGACCTGTACGAGCCGCTGCCGGTGCACAAGCCCGCCGCGACCCGCAAGCAGATCGAGCGGGCCCTGGAGCTGCTGAACGAGTCCGAGCGCCCTCTGCTCGTCGCGGGCGGCGGCATCATCAACGCCGACGCGTCCGGGCTCCTCGTCGAGTTCGCCGAGCTGACCGGCGTCCCGGTCGTCCCGACCCTGATGGGCTGGGGCATCATCGCCGACGACCACGAGCTGAACGCGGGCATGGTCGGCCTGCAGACCTCGCACCGCTACGGCAACGCGAACTTCCTGGAGTCCGACTTCGTCCTCGGCATCGGCAACCGCTGGGCCAACCGCCACACCGGCAGGCTGGACGTCTACACCGAGGGCCGGAAGTTCGTCCACGTCGACATCGAGCCCACCCAGCTCGGCAAGATCTTCGCCCCCGACCTCGGCATCGCCTCCGACGCGAAGGCGGCGCTGGAGCTGTTCGTCGAAGTAGCGCGCGAGCTGAAGGCGGCCGGGAGGCTCAAGGACCGCTCGCGGTGGGCCGCCTCCACCCAGGAGCGCAGGGCGACCCTCCAGCGCCGCACACACTTCGACAACGTCCCGCTGAAGCCTCAGCGCGTCTACGAGGAGATGAACCGCGCCTTCGGCCCGGAGACCCGGTACGTCACCACGATCGGCCTCTCGCAGATCGCCGGCGCGCAGATGCTGCACGTCTACCGGCCACGCCACTGGATCAACTGCGGCCAGGCGGGCCCGCTCGGCTGGACCGTCCCGGCCGCGCTGGGCGTCGCCACCGCCGACCCGGACGGCTCCGTCGTGGCGCTCTCCGGCGACTACGACTTCCAGTTCATGCTGGAGGAGCTGGCCGTCGGCGCACAGCACCGTATCCCGTACGTCCACGTCCTGGTGAACAACTCCTATCTGGGGCTGATCCGCCAGGCGCAGCGCAACTTCGACATCGACTTCCAGGTCAACCTGGAGTTCGAGAACCTCAACTCGCCGGAGCTCGGCGTGTACGGCGTCGACCACGTCAAGGTCGTCGAGGGCCTGGGCTGCAAGGCCATCCGGGTCACCGAGCCGGACCAGCTGCTGCCGGCCTTCGAGGAGGCCAAGAAGCTGGCCGCGGAGTTCCGGGTGCCGGTGGTCGTCGAGGCGATCCTGGAACGCGTGACGAACATCGCGATGAGCGGTACGGACATCGCGTCCGTCACCGAGTTCGAGGACATCGCGACGGACCCGTCCCACGCACCGACGGCAACCAGGCCGTACGCGGAGGCCTGACGTCGGAGGGCTTGCGGCCAGCCTCCCGAGGAGCACCTACCGACCCCCGTAGGTGCTCTGCGACACCGGCTTTAGGAGAGCGGTTGTCGCGTCAACCGGCCCACTCGGCGTGAGCCTCGAAGTGCCGAGTTCCATTGCTCGTCCGACAAGCCACTCGGGGATGCCTCACGCTCGCTCACTCGGTTCGATGAATAGATCGGCGGCTTCGGACGGGCTGGTTCCGACCACGCGCACAGCAGCAGTTGGGAGGAGGGGATTTACAGCCGACGCGCAGCAGGCGCGCTGTCACGATCGGCGCTCAAAGCAGGTGCCGGTTGGTGGACTGTGCGGCGCTTGCGTACTCGGGCATCGTCACGACGTTTACGTTGGCCGCTTCGAGTGTCTCGGTTCCGTTTGCTTCGGCGACGAAGGTGTCCGGTTCGGTCCAGGCCGTGACCACGCGATGCAAGCCGGATTCCTCGATGAGCTGGGCGCAGGGGCGAGGGCGGGATGCTCGTTTTGCGCAGGGTTCCAGGGAGCTGTAGATCGTGGCGGTTGTGAGGCGGGGGTCCTGGGGCGGCAGTTTGGCCAAGGCGGCCTCTTCGGCGTGGTCGTGTGGGTCGGTTTGCCGGGAGTAGCCGTGGGAGAGTTCGGTTCCGTCGGCGGCGACGATTACCGCGCCCACGCTGAACGCGGTTTCCGAGGGCGGGCACAGGGCGGCCAAGTGGCAGGCGCGGGCGAGCCATCTGCCGTCGGCGGCGTTCGGCTCGCGGCCTGTGCCCGGGGCGTCGGGTGAGGGGGGCGTTGTGCTCATCGTGGCTCCGTCGAGGTGTCCTTGGGGGCGTACCTCAGGAGTACCACGTCGTCGATCTGGCGCGTCTCCAGCAGTCGTAGGCGCGCGGCGGGGCCGCCGGGGTAGTCGGCCGGGCCGAGCATGCGTACCGCGTCCGGCTGGCCGACGAGCAGCGGGGCAACCACGAGCTGCAATTCGTCGGCCAGTCCCGCCGCCAGGAGCTGAGTGTGGACGCTGCCGCCGCCTTCCACCATGAGCCGCTTGATGCCATACACATCGCCCAGGACGTCGAGAGCGGCCGGCCACACGGCCTCGGTGGGGACGGTGTGGACCGTCGCCAGGTCGCCGAGATCGGCGCGGGCCTTGCTGGTGGCCGCGTCGCCTGCGGCCAGGACGAGCTTGTCCCCGCCGTGATGCCAGAACTTCCAGTCCGGGTCGAGGTCTCCCGTTGCGGTGACGGTGGCCTTTAGCGGGTATCCCGACTGGCCGGAAGCCAGCCGGGCCGCCCTGCGCTGTGCCGAGTTGACCAGCAGGCGCGGGTTGTCGGCGCGCAACGTCCCGGCGCCGACGAGGATGGCGTCGACACCGGCGCGTACGGAGTCGACCCGGTCGAAGTCCGCTTTGTTGGACAGCATGAGCCGGTCCTCGCCCGGGCGGGTGTCGAGGTAGCCGTCGATCGATACTGCCGCTGACAGCAGGACGTACGGGCGTGCCATGGGTGTCTCTCCAGGATGGTTGCGCCGATGGGTCAGGCAGGTTGCAGGACGATGCGGTCGAGCGCGGCTCGGAACGCGGCCACGTCGTCTTCATCGGCTGCGGGGGCCAAAGCCGCGTCGAGTCGGTCGAGCTGGCTGAAGATGCGTGCGGAACCGGTCTCGGCGGCGATCCCCACAGCCTGTACGCCGATTCGAGCGGCCAGGGTTACGTTGCCCGTACCCGCATGTGCGCGGGCAGCGCGAGCGAGGTAGACCCCCCGATCACGTCGATAGGCCGCCGGGAGCCCCGCGATGGCGTTGTCGAAGCCGACTGCCGCTTGTTCGTAGTCGCCCAAGGCGGCAAGGGAGCGGGCTCGTGCCGTATCGATGTACGCCGTATCGAGCCAGGAGCCCCAGACGGAATCGTTGTCCGCACGACCGAGAAGCGTGAGTGCGGTGTCGTAGGCCCTGTGTGCTTCGCCGCGTTCGCCGAGCGCGGCATGCGCATGAGCTTCGTGCACAACGGCGATGACTTCGAGACGGCTTCCGGCAGGAGCAGTGCGTCGGGCGGCGGCAGCGAGTCCGAGGGCGTCGGCTGCGTACCCGGTATCGACCGCGAGCTGGGCCTTGCGCCCGAGGATGTAGGAGGTGAGAGCGGTGTCACCGGTGATGTGGGAGGCGTCGAGTGCCTTGGCGGTATAGCCGTGGGCGGCACGGTCGTCACCGATGTCCTGGGCGAACCAGCCCGCCAGTTCCTCGTACCGCGTCTCAAGAGCGAGAAGCTTTATGGTGTCAGTGCCACGAGCGGCTCGGCGTCGTGAGGCGAGAGAGACGAGATGCTGTTGCAACGCGGGCAGCAGATGTCGAGGGCCGATCAGGTTGTCCGTCTGGATCATGACTCGGCGGAGCTGGGAGAAGTGCTCCAGGGGAGACCCCATGTCGGCGAGCTCGTCGGCGGCTGCTGCTCTTATGGGAAGAGCCGTTGAGGCCAGACCGGCAAGCCCGGAGGCAAGAACAACGCGGCGGGGCACGGGCACGAAGTGAATCCTTCCGTTGATACGAGCCGGTACGACGACCAGGTCCGTGTCGCCCTCACCTAAGCCTGCCTGCTCGAAGGGACTCAGAGCCAGGGGCTCCGGATGGATGGCCCCATGACCCCTTGCCTTGGCCCCATGAACTGGTGCCTCAGCTCTGGACACCGGAGCGGACCCGTTCCTCTGGGCTTCGAATTCGGCCCTGTCCCAACCCCGCACCAGCGCGCCGGCGGCATCGAGGGCTTTGTCGAGGCGCACGGCAGCGGAGCGTGGAACGGGACGTTCGGCACGCTCGAAGCGTCCGATATGGGAGCGGTCGATCAACGCCTTCCGAGCGAGGACCTGCTGAGCGAGTCCGCGGGCCTCGCGGAACTGACGTAGCTCGTAACCCCAGCAGTGCCACGGGCCAGCATCGGGCGTCAGTTCATTCGGCCGCTGCCCCATATCTCCTCCTCCCTCGTTGCGGTGCATTGCCGAGCGAGGACCGACGCCAATGGGGCCGGACCAGTCCCAACGGGGCGCGTGGGGCCATCAAGTGGGGCCCCACGCAGGGCCTCCCGGTGGGCTGCCCCATCGATTTCACTATGGGCACGAGTCGTTCACACGCTATCCGAACGACCCAAGCGGCGATCCCTCTTCTCATCACGATGGGTGATCGTGTAGTCGCTCGTCATTCCCATTTGCTCAACTCGGGAGGTCTGCCATGCCCCACGAACAGCCCCGGAGATGCCGGCTCGCGTTGGCGGATACGCCCAACGCCGTGGCTCTGGCGCGGCTGCACACTGCCGATGTTCTTTCGGGCTGGGGAGTGTCTTCCGACACTGTCGAGACGGCGCAACTCCTGGTGTCGGAGCTGGCCACCAACGCTGTGCGGCACTCGGAGGAAGGCGAGGCGTCGACGCTTCCGTTCTCGTCGCAGAGCAGCGTGCAGACCTTCGAGCTGTTACTCGAGGCTGTGTCCGGCGCCGTCAGGTTGTCGGTGTGGGACCGCGATGTGAGGCCGCCCGTTCTGAAGGAGGTCGGCGTCGACGCGACTGGCGGGCGCGGAATCTTCATCGTGGCGGTGATGAGCAGGGCCTGGGGGTACTACCCGGCTCGTAGCGCGCCGGGGAAAGTGGTGTGGGCCGAGATCGCGCTCGATGCCACAGATCCGAACGAGGACCACGACGCTTCGGCGTCGTCCCCGGGCCAGCCCGCAACGGATGGCCTCCCGGCGTCCAAAGATGCACGGGCCGACCCGAACTTGATCGGTCGCGTACTCGTCGGCATCAAAGATCTCTGAGTGCGCCGACCGACTGCCTGGGCGACTGCGCCACCGAGCTGCGGACACCGTCTTCCGCCCGCGCAGGAAGTCCCCGAGCCACTGACCACCACATAAGCAAGCCAAGACCCTGTGAACCACAAGCAGGTGTTCGACCTACCTGACGAGGACTATTCGATGACAAACTCGCTGACGGCCGCGGTGGCCACGGCTCGCGCGCTGAAGCTTGTCCTGGAGTACGCCGGTATCGGCTTCGAGTTGGAGGAAGGCCCCGCGGTGGGTGGCTGCCGCCTGCGGTTGACACCCTCGGCCGCTCACCCCTGGACGCACGGAGACGTGCGGGCCCACTTGCTCGCCGAAGGCATCACCGTCGAGGTGGCACGCCTCGAAGAGCCGCTGCCTTGCCCCGGCCACGAGCTGCTTCTCACCCTGCCTTCGGGACAGGAAGTCCGAGCCCTCGGGCGACTGTTGGAGACTGGTCTCACCGAGGTGCAGAACGCGGCATTGCAGCTGCATCGCGCTCTTGCCCGCATCGGCGTCGAGCGGCATCTGGACATCCAGACCATGGGGAGCCGGGCCCTCATCGACATCGGCATGTTCGATACGGGCGCGGCCACGCTCCTCTGCCGCAGTCTCGGCGGTAACGAGTCGGTCTTGTGCGACCTGGACCTCGGGGACTGGCACGACCACGAGCGGTTCGCCCGGGAGCTGCAGCGCGTGGTTACCGCGACCGGCGATGTGCTGCTTGTCGAGTCGGTGCCCACCTGCGGGCACTGTCTGGGTCGGCACGGCGGCAACCGCATCCGCTTCGACTACCTGGATGCCGACGACGCGCTGCTCCTTGCGGACACGCTGCACCGGACCACCGCATCGGCAGGCTCGGTCCGGCCCGGCAACTGATGGGTACATCGTGGATGCCGCGCTTCCCCGCTTCTCATGGGGAGTTGGGGACCTGGGCAGAACCGGCGAACGTCCGCTCCACCACGTCGAGCCGCTCCGTCCACCAGTGCAGAAGCGCCTCGTCGGCGATGTACAGCTCATCGCAGGAGTCGTCGTTCCGGTCGTAGTGGAACTCCAGCTGCCAGAAGTCCGTCATCCGCTTCCACCACAGGCGGCGCGCGGTGTCTGCCAGATGGGCCGACTCCAAAGACATCACCGACTGATAGCCGGCCACGAACGTCGCCACCCGCTCCAGGTCGAACACGCCCTCCACCCCGAACTACACCTGCGCTGTACGAACGACTTCTTCCGCGTACGGGCGACTCCCAGCCGATCGCAGTCCAGGGCGGCAACCAGCTCGGGTCTGTACGGTCAACGGTGTAACTCCCGAGCTGGAAGCGACAGTTGATGACTGACGTGATGAGTGACATCGAGGCCGGGGAGGCCGCCGTGGA